>SLIM01000209.1 GCA_007135625.1 Gammaproteobacteria bacterium | reverse complement strand
GGCTGCTCGCTAGCGAAGAGGATCAGGCTACCATCCGCGTTGGCGTGGAACGGCCCGTTTTCGCTGCCGAACGGGGCGAGTCGCTGCTGTAGGGCGGTGGGGAGTTGTGCGTAGCTGAGGAACTGGGCATCGGGGAGCCAAGTGGCGTAGCTCTCGTTCTGCTCGGTTTCTGGACTCTCCACCCCGCGTTCGGCTATCCGTGCCGGGGCTGTCTCGGCACACTGCACGGTTTCGGCGATAATCCGCACGCTGCTTCCCGCTTGGGCGTGGAAGCCTTCACCCAGCACAATCGTTCCGGCACGCAGGTTGAGGCTCTCGCCGCTGGCGATCGGCAGTGCTGCGGTGATCACGCCTTGTGAGAAGATTGTTTTGCCCACATCTCCTGGTAAAACCGCGTAATTATCCGGATGACAGGTTGGGGAGACCCATAGCGCTGTGTGCGTTGCATTGGCAGCCGGCATGGTCTCGGGCAGCGGTGGATTCCACCCATTGAACAGGTAGTCCTCACGGGTTGGCTCACGCGGCGGTGTAATCGCACTGCCAAAGTTTTGGCTGATCGGATCGACCGAAGTGCCGCCAGCACTCTCGAAGAAGAGCGTGTACTGCTTGACCTGCCACTGCGCATTAACGGTTACATTTTGGGGTGGCATGGTTGCCGGAATACTTGGACTCCAGCCACTGAAGGTATGCCCCTCACGAGTCGGAGCCTCGACCACCGGTACCTCGGCACCTGCCGCCAATTGGAGTGGATCAATGCTACTCCCGCCATTGGTGTTAAAGGCGAGGGTGTACTGCGTTGGCTCCCACTGGGCAGTCAGACTCATATCTTCGTTGGGCATGGTTGCAGGTAGCGCCGGATTCCAGCCTACGAAGGTGTATCCTCTGCGGGTCGGGTCGTCAACGTTAATCTCGCTACCAAACTTTTGGGTGATCGTTTCGACTGCGGAACCACCATTGCTATTAAAGGTGATTTCGTATTCATTGATATCCCACTGCGCCGTTAGGGTCAGATCTTCAGCGGGCATGGTTTCTGGTACTGTAGAATCCCAGCCGGTAAAATTGTAACCGTCCCGCGTTGGATTTTCTGGAGGAGTAATTGCGCTCCCAAAATCCTGCTTGATTGGAGTCACTTCAGAGCCGCCATCACTATCAAAAGTGATGGTGTACTGGTTGATCTGCCACTGCGCCGTATGTGTTTCATCGACTGCGGGCATGGTTTGCGGGAGTAGGGGGGTCCAACCGGTAAAGCTATGGCCCTCACGAGTCGGTGCTTCTGGTGCGGTGACCGTGGTGCCGAAGTTCTGCGTAATCGGATTCACCGCAGAGCCTTCATTGCTATCAAAAGTAATGGTGTACTGTTCGATTTGCCACTGTGCAGTCACGGTCTGATTTTCAGCAGGCATCGTCGCGGGTAGCTTCGGATCCCAGCCCGAGAAGGTATAACCCGTACGAGTCGGTGCCTCCGGTGCGATGATCGCAGTATCATAGTCCTCCGTAATCGGATTGACCGCAGAGCCTTCAGCACTATCAAAGGTGATGGTGTACTGGTTGATCGTCCACTGCGCAGTCAAGATCTGATTGTCGGCAGGCATGGTGGAGGGTACTGCTGGATCCCACGCTGTAAAGGTATGCCCCACCTTGCTAGGATTCGTTGGCGCAGTGACTGCGGTACCATAGTTTTGGGTAATCGAGTTGACCGCAGAGCCTCCAGCACTCTCAAAGGTGATGGTGTACTGATTGATCGTCCACTGCGCGGTTAACGCTGCCCCGTTCAGTGGCATAAATTCTGGTACTGCGGGATCCCAGTCAGCAAAGGTGTACCCGATGCGGGTTGGATCTCCGGGGGGGGTGATCGCACTCCCGTAGGCTGCTGTGATGGACAATACCTCTGAACCATCATCACTATCGAAGGTAATCGTATAGTCATTGGGTGTCCACTGCGCAGTAAACGAGCCTCCATCCAGCGGCATGTCAGCCGGAATTGCGCTATCCCAACCGGTAAAGCTATACCCCTCCTTGGTAGGATCCGCTGGCGGAGTGATGGTACTCTGATAGGGCTGCGTAATCTCCGCAACGTCACTGCCGCCAGCGCTATCAAAAGATAGGGTGTACACATTAGGAGAGAAGCTGACCTCCACGCTACACTCTTCGATAACCGCTGCTGTGGTGTACGTCCCTTCGCTTATTGTCGCAGCGCTGCGCGGCACGCTCTCGGGGAAGCTACCCCCGCAGCTTCCGCCAACAGGTTGGTCGATGTGGTAGCCTGTATCCGCTGTAATGGTGAAGTCAATCGTGGCATCATGGGGAGCAATCTGCATCGTATCAGGGTTGATCGTGCCATTTTCCCCGGCAGAGGGGGTCACCTCATGGAGCGGGCGCTGACCGATTCGCAAAGCATCCAGATAGTAGCCGGAAAAGTGTGTGGCATCATCAGTTATGATGCGAAAGCGAAACTCTACCGTCTCTGGATTTTCTGGAAGGTAATGAACCTTTTCATGCCAGTTGATCTGGGCGGTATCGCCGCTATGCGCCCACATCTTCTCCCACTCACCGTTATCAACGCGAACTTCAGCGTAGGCTTGGTCAAAATTTACATTTTCAATGTGAGTAGCCTGCTGCCAAGTGACTTGAAGCCATCCTCCTAGTGGTGGATAGTAGGCCGGAGCCTTGAGGTTGATTGTGGAGGAGAGAAGCGTTGCATCGGCATTATGCCCATAGTTTCCACTTAGGTTGGTACCCCAGCACTCGTTACCATGCGCACACTGATTAGGCCAAGCTGTAGGGGTGCCTCGCTGCCACTCTCCACCCGAAACGCTAAACCCTTCGTTACCTTGCTCAAAATCGAAAAAGCTTTCGGCGACTACCGAGAAGCGGTCAACGTAGTAACCTGAATACTGCCATTCGTGATCAGATGCCAGACGGAAGCGGAACGCAACGATCTTTCCTGCAAATGCAGAAATATCATACGCCATTTCACTCCACGCCTCCTCTTTCCAGTAGCTACCCGTGTGCTGCCAGAGCGGAAACCACTCTCCCCAGGTACCACTACTCTCCTGAACCCGCATTTCGGCAAAGACACCATCGCCGAAAATTTCTCCTGTTTCTAGAGTAGTTCCCTCAATCTCAAATATCTGCCACCAGCTTACCGCAATCGAGCCGTAGGTTCCGCGTAGGTCGATTTCGGGGGAGGTAAGGATGGAGTCACTCTCGGAAGAGTAGGCTCCGGCTAGATGAGTACCCCAGCAGTGGGTACTATCGGGGGCGCAACCGCCCGGCCAGCTCGACGGAGTGCCATGTTCCCAGTCACTGTTGGTACCCGAAACAACAAACCCTTGCGCTCCATCATTAAAATCAAAAAGGTAGTCCGTTAAGACTTCCGCTGAGTAGGAGAGAGAGGAGTACGCTAGCAGCGCTATGGCTGTAAGCAATATACCAATAAAGGGAAGCCTTTTTCCCGGTTTTCGAATAGAGTACATAACCACTCCTGCGAGCTATTGATAAGTAGAGAATAGAGGATTTCAATGCCATTGGTACTCTACCCCTCTTCTATGATGCTGTCAAGGCGTAAAACGTTGCCATTGCAAAAAAAGCAGAGCGTATGGTTATTGAGCGGAAGAGAGAGGCACTCGGCACGCAAGTGGTGCCGAACGCCTCTCTCTTCCGCCCTCGCCAGCTTTTTTACCGCTGCGCCTTTCATGTCTCTCCTTATGTCGCTTGCCTTTCGCTGGAGCGGTACGCTCTTGCTCCCGCTCCTCCTCCCACTCCTCTACCGCTGCAGCGAGGCAGGCGCGTACCCGCTGGCGCGTCCCGGAGGGGGTCGCTTGGTGGGCACCGCCCTTGCGCAGTAGCGGTGAACGGGCGGCGAGGTTACGTCGCATGGTTTTCATCTCTCGTTTCTCCAGTTCATGATGTCAAGCCGGAAGGTGAAGCGCATACACGCTACGGCATTGCGCCTCCCCTCCCTCTCTCCTCTCTTCAGCCCAGCGCCGCTTACCCCTTCACACAAACCACCTGGCGAAGGGTATGGACGACTTCAACCAGGTCGCGCTGGTTCTCCATCACCTGATCAATATCCTTGTAGGCGGAAGGAATCTCATCCACAACTCCGTCATCCTTACGACACTCAATACCAGCGGTCTGCTGCGCTAGATCCTCAGCGCTAAACCGTTTTTTGGCCTGGGTGCGGCTCATTCTCCGCCCCGCGCCGTGGGAGCAGGAGCAGAACGACTCGGGGTTGCCCAGGCCGCGCACAATGTAGGAGCGGCTCCCCATGCTACCCGGAATAATTCCCAGTTGATCCTGGTAGGCGGCAATCGCCCCCTTGCGGGTGATATAGAGCTGACGGCCCAGGTGCTGCTCAATTGCTACATAGTTGTGGTGACAGTTGACCGCCTCGCGAGTCGCCTCAAAGTGGGGGAGGGTCTTGCGCAGCGCCTCGACGATCAGCCGCATCATCTCCCGCCGGTTGCTCATGGCGTACTCCTGCGCCCACTGAAGCGCTGCGACGTAGTCGGCGAAATGTCCCTTGCCCTCGCTAAAGTAGGCGAGATCCTTATGCGGCAGAGTGCCGAGCTGCTGCTCCATTTCGCGCTTCGCCAGCTCAATAAAATAGCGGCCAATCGCGTTACCGATCCCCCGGCTGCCGGAGTGGAGCATAATCCAGAGATGATCCGCCTCATCAATGCACAGCTCGATGAAGTGGTTGCCGCCGCCAAGGGTGCCGAGCTGCCGCACCCAGGTGGGCGCTCCTTGGTTGCGCTGCATCTTACGCAGTGCCGGGTGGCGCTGCAGCACCTCCTCCAGCGGCTTCTCTAGCGCCTGCAGGGTAGAGCGTTTGGCGACATCTTGGGCGTGCTGGGCAAAGCCGACCGGAATCGCCTGCTCAATCGCGTTACGTATCCGCTTAAGGTTGTCGGGGAGCCGCTCGGCGCGGAGGGAGAGGCGCACGGCGTTCATGCCGCAGCCAATATCAACGCCGACGGCGGCAGGAATGATTGCGCCAGCGGTGGGGATTACTGCGCCGACAGTGGCACCGATCCCGAGGTGGACATCGGGCATGGCGGCGATGTGGCCGTGGACAATCGGCAGTTGGGCGATCTGGCCGAGCTGCTCTAGCGAAGCGGCATCGACATCGTCGGTGAAGATCTTGACCGGAACCCGACCTTGGTTCAGGGTCATCTGAATAGGCATTTTCTATACTCCCGTTATTGGGTTTTGGGTTGCGGGGAGGTGCCATTTTTCGGGTTGAAAAACGCACAAGGCCCCGATTGGCAACTCACCAATCGGGGCCTTGTGGGACCAGAAGGGGAGCCGCCAGTGGTTCGCCCTTCTGTCGCGATGCGCAGAGCGGGCTAGGTCACAAGCACCAAAAGCCACCCGGTAAAGGCGGCTGGGTTTGTGGTGTAGTGAGGTGTCTGGATCATTGGCTCTCGCGATGTACATAGATTTGTTGAATCGCCCCATTATAGGGAAATCGGGTCTGGTGTCAATTTTTTTTAGATTCGAGGTGCGAGGTTCGAGGCTCTAGGTTCGAGGTTCGAGGCTCTAGGCTCTAGGCTCTAGGCTCTAGGCTCTAGGCTCTAGGTTCGAGGCTCTAGGCTCTAGGTTCTAGATGCGAGGTTCTCGCACCTCGCACCTCGTACCCCGCACCTCGCACCTCGCACCTCGTACCTCGTACCTCGTACCTCGTACCTCGCACCTCACGCCTCGCACCTCGCACCTCGCACCTCGCACCTCGTACCTCGCACCTCGCACCTCGCACCTCGCACCTCGCACCTCGCATCTCGTACCTCGAACCTCGCACCTCGCACCTCGCACCTCGCACCTCTCCTCAATTTCGCGTATCATTATCCGCTGGTTTTCTCCACATCCAGGTCTACCCCCATGAAATTTGCCATTTCCCAGGAGCTAGGTAAAAAAGCTAAAGTTCCTCATGAGATTTTTCTCACCAATCTGATTGGTAACCATATCCTCTGGTTTGTCGCTGCTTTGGGGATGGTGGGTACTTTTTGGTATCCCCTCGCGCTGGTGCCAATAGTCTCCCTTGCCACCCTGCTCTACATCTTGTGGCGTGCCAAGCGCTCTAAACAGGTGGATGAGTGGTATGTGATGTGCCACTGGCAGGTTGCTGCGCGACGTAGCCGAATCTTCCTATTGATGCTCCTGGCCACGCTGC
This sequence comes from Gammaproteobacteria bacterium, assembly GCA_007135625.1. Taxonomy (GTDB): domain Bacteria; phylum Pseudomonadota; class Gammaproteobacteria; order Chromatiales; family Chromatiaceae; genus SLIM01. The sequence goes on along the minus strand of SLIM01000209.1, from coordinate 8,850 downwards.
TGGTAGCGACTTTGGGCTGGGTCGGCTATGCCTACTTGGGAATGATGAAGGTTATGGTCATTGCGCTGGTGGCTGGGGTCGGTATCTTGCCGGTGATGGCCACGGTTTTGGTGTTAATCGTAATGGAGTCCGATATCCTCCACCAGGCTTCACAGCACCGCTTGCCGGGCGGGGTGGTGGAGCGGTTTCCGCCACCGGAGGGGGTCGAGAGAGTGACCGAGGGGGGAGCATGAGCGAGGCGCTGCTTCCCGCTTTTACCATTGCTCGTTTGCCGGAGATCCGCTTTGGGGCGGGGCGACTGGCGGAGCTGCCGGATCTGGTAGCAGGCTATGGGGAGCGGGTGCTGCTGGTCACCGGGGCCTCTTCGCTAACCCAGGGGGGCTATTGGGAGCCGCTGGTGGCGGGGCTGGCGGCGCGGGGGATCTGCTGGCGGCAGGTGACGATTGCCGGGGAACCCTCCCCGGCGATGGTGGATCGGGCGGTGGCCGGGTACCGTGCGTGGCGACCGGCAGTGGTGGTAGGAATCGGCGGGGGGAGTGTGCTGGATGGGGCCAAGGCGATTGCCGGGCTGCTGCCGGGGGGCGCTTCGGTACTCGATCACCTGGAGGTAGTGGGGCGAGGGATTCCCTATCACGGGCCGTCGCTGCCGCTGGTGGCGGTGCCGACCACTGCCGGTACCGGGAGCGAGGCGACCAAGAACGCGGTGTTGAGTGAGCATGGCCAGCACGGCTATAAGCGGTCGTTTCGCCACGATCTGCTGATGGCGCGGGTGGCGATTATCGACCCGGAGCTGCTGCGCTCGTTGCCCCACTCGCTGATGGCGGCACAGGGGATGGATGCCTTTACCCAGTTGCTGGAATCCTACCTCTCGACAGCGGCGAACCCTTTTACCGATGCGCTCAACCTCTCGGGGTTAGAAGCTTTTCAGCGGGGCTTTTTTGCCGCGCTGGAGGGCGATGGCGAGGGGTGCGCTTGGCTCGCTTATGCCGCGCTGCTCTCCGGGATCGGGCTGGCCCATACCGGGCTGGGGGTGGTGCATGGTCTCGCTTCGCCGCTCGGGGCGCTCTTTCCGATTCCGCACGGGGTGGTGTGTGGTACCCTAGTGGCGGCGGCGACCGCGCTCAATATTCGCGCCTTGGAGGCGCGTCTGCCAAAGGATCGGGCGCTGCTGCGCTATGCCGAGGTGGGGCGCTTGCTGACCGGCTGTACGGGGGATGATGTCCACGCCCGCGCTGCCTTGGTGGAGCGGTTGACGGCGTGGCAGCAGCAGTTGGCGATTCCGCGTCTGGGCGAGTACGGCATGACCCATGCGGAGATTCCGGCAGTGGTGGCGCAGAGCCGAGGCAGTAGTATGCGCACCAATCCGCTGCCGCTGCACGATGCGGAGCTGGCCGCGCTGTTGGCGGAGCGGCTCTAGTCGGTACGCTCTTCACCTTTCAAACCTGCAATAGTGTGAGAACTTTCGATGTTGGCAAAACGAATTATACCCTGTCTGGATGTGGATGCGGGTCGCGTGGTAAAGGGAGTTCGCTTTGTGGATATCCGCGATGCTGGTGATCCGGTTGAGGTGGCGCGGCGGTATAACGAGGAGGGGGCCGATGAGCTGACCTTTCTCGACATTACCGCTAGCTCCGATGATCGTGAAACAATCATCCACGTGGTGGAACAGGTCGCCTCCGAGGTGTTTATTCCACTGACCGTAGGAGGGGGGATTCGTACCCTGGAGGATGTGCGGCGGATGCTTAATGCCGGGGCCGATAAGATTGGGATCAATACCGCTGCGGTGTTCAATCCGGAGTTTGTCAAGCAGGCCGCCGAGCGTTTCGGTTCGCAGTGCATTGTGGTGGCGATTGATGCCAAGCAGGTGAGTGAGACCGGTGAGCCGCTGCGCTGGGAGATCTTTACCCACGGCGGACGCAAGCCAACTGGACTCGATGCGGTGGAGTGGGCGCAGCGGATGACCGCCTACGGGGCCGGGGAGATTCTCCTCACCAGCATGGATCGGGACGGCACCAAGAGCGGTTTTGATCTCGATCTGACCCGCACCATTAGCGAGGCGGTGAGTGTGCCGGTGATCGCTTCGGGCGGGGTCGGGACGTTGCAACATCTGGTCGATGGGGTGGTCGAAGGGCGTGCCGATGCGGTCTTGGCCGCCAGTATCTTCCACTTTGCCGAGTACAGTATCGAGGAGGCCAAGCGCTTTATGGCGGCGCAGGGTGTGGAGGTGCGGCTGTGAAGGATACGTTAGATCGCCTGGCCGAGGTGCTGGAGTCGCGCAAGCAGGCAGCACGCGATAGCTCCTATGTCGCAGCCCTCTATGCCAAGGGGCTGGATGCGATTCTCAAGAAGATCGGTGAGGAGGCGACCGAGACGGTGATGGCGGCGAAGGATGGGGAGCGCGACAAGATTATCTATGAGGTCGCCGATCTCTGGTTTCATACCTTGGTACTGCTGGCCCAGCAGGGGTTGCACCCGGATGATGTGCTGGGCGAGCTGGAGCGCCGCTTCGGTCTCTCCGGGCTGGCGGAGAAGGCGGCGCGTGGCCGCGACGAGTGTTAAGAATAGCGCGATGAGAATAACCCGATGAGCGACCAGCAGAGCGATTCACAACGCCGTTTGCGAGAGATTCGTGAGCTGCTTGACCGTAACCAGTTGGTGGAGCAGATGGTCCATCAGCAGGAGATGAGCCACCATGAGCTGGTGGAGAACTTGGTTCACCGTCAGAACCTGGCCAAGCTCTCACGCCATATCAATAAGCTGCACTCCGCCGATATCGCCGATATCCTGGAGTCGCTGCCGCTGGATGAGCGGTTGCTGGTGTGGAATCTGGTGCGCTCAGAGCGCGATGGTGAGGTGCTGCTGGAGGTCTCCGATTCGGTGCGCGAAAGCCTGATTCGGGTGATGGATTCAGACGAGCTGGTTGCCGCTGTCGGTCAGCTCGATGCCGATGAGCTGGCCGATCTCGCCCCCGATCTGCCCGATGAGGTGATGCAGGATGTCTTTAACGCCCTCTCCCATGAGGAGCGTGAGCAGTTGCGGGTGGCGATGTCCTACCCGGAGGATGCGGTGGGTGCGCTGATGGATTTTGATCTGGTCAGTGTGCGCGACGATATTACTCTGGAGGTGGTGTTGCGCTATCTGCGTCGGCTAAAAAGCCTGCCCGATCATGCCGATAAGATCTTTATTACCGACCGTCAGGGGGTGTTGAAGGGGGTGTTGCCGATTAAGCAGTTGCTGCTCAATGACCCTTCGCAGCGGGTGATCGATGTGATGTCGAAGGAGGCCTTTAGTCTGCTCCCGGAGGATAAGGGGCAGGAGGCGGCGGAGGCGTTTGAGCGCTACGATTTGGTGAGTGCGGCGGTGGTCGATCCGCAGCAGCGCCTGATTGGGCGGGTGACGATTGATGCGGTAGTCGATTTTATGCGTGAGCGCACGGAAAATGAGCGCCTCACCAATGCCGGTCTGCGGGAAGAGGAGGATCTCTTCGCACCGCTCTGGAGTAGTTTGAAAAACCGTGGCCCCTGGCTGGCGATTAACCTGGTGACTGCTCTCATTGCCTCGCGGATCATCGGTCTGTTTGAGGCTTCCATTGAGCAGTTGGTGGCGCTGGCGGTCTTAATGCCGATTGTTGCCGGAATGGGGGGGAATGTCGGCAATCAGACCATTACGATGATTGTGCGGGTGTTGGCGGTGGATCGCTTTGAGGGCAAGGATGTTAGAAATCTTTATTGGAAAGAGGTGAAGTTAAGTCTGATTAACGGTATCTTTTGGGGCGGAGTTTTGGGGGTTGTCACCTGGCTCTTTTATGGTGATCCGGCCCTCTCCGGGGTGATCGCCTTGGCGATGACTCTCAACTTTCTGCTGGCTGCGGTGATGGGGGTGACCATTCCGCTGCTGCGTCACCGTCTCAAGCGCGATCCGGCGCTCGGTTCGAGTGTGATGATTACCGCCATTACCGACAGCGGTGGTTTTTTTATCTTTTTGAGCCTGGCGAGTCTGCTGCTGCTGTAGCTCGCCCTTGCGGGCGATGCGGGTGCGGCCTAACGGATGCGTCGCACGCTGATCTATTCGCAGATTACGCAACTTTTCGCAGATTATAGCGAGCCTTGGAGGGGAACTCCCTCTCAGGGGGTCGCGTTAGCTGGGGCGGTAATCCCGGCCATTTTTTAACCAACGGAGAGAAAACAGTGGAATCCCAAGAGAAGACGATGATTGATGGTCTGTTTGGCAAGCTGCAACAGGCAGAGAGCCAGTCGCCACCCCGCGATCCGCAGGCCGAGGCGGAGATTCAAAATGCCCTGGCACGCCAACCTGCCGCTCCCTACTATATGGCGCAGGCGATTTTGGTGCAGGAGCAGGCGTTGACCAATATGAATCAGCGTATTACTGAGCTGGAGCAGGAGCTGGCTAATCGCCCGGCGAGTGGGGGTGGTTTTCTTGGCGGGCTGTTTGGTGCCCCGGCCAGCGCAGCGCAGCAGCAACCGCAGCGCTCGGCGCTTACCTCTCAACAGGCGGCGGCCCAGGGGGCGGGTAATGCGCAGTTTCGTAATGCCCAGCCCAATAGCTTTCTCGGCTCGGCAATGCAGACTGCGGTCGGGGTCGCCGGTGGGGTGCTGGCTGCGAATCTGCTAATGGGGATGTTTTCGGGTAGTGATGCCGAAGCGGCGGATCTACCCGTTGAGGATATGGGTGCAGCGGCAGATGAGGGGGGGTTTTTTGGTGATGATGGGGGTGGGGACGATTTTGGAGGCTTTGACGACTGAGGTCAGTGAGGCAGGCCCGGTACTGTAGCGGGCCGAAGTGACGGTTTTGACCCTCCTTGGAGGCTTTGACGACTGAGGTCAGTGAGACAGGCCCGGTACTGTAGCGGGCCGAAGCGCTGTAGCGGGCCGAAGAAAATATTCGGCCCTCCACGGTGGGTCTATAGGATTACTCTTGATTGACCGGTGATTCCGGGTCAAACAGGTAGGCCAGTACGTCGGCGATCTGCTGCTGGTTCAGCACCTCTTTGTAGCCAATGCGCGGCATGTCGGTGCAGGGGAAGAAGGCGTGGGCGTTGTAAATGATCCCATAAGCCAGACGTAGCATCTCCGGGCTATTGCCTCGATTTTTGCCGTAGTTGAACAGGGCTGGCCCTAGGTTGCCGCCCTGCCGGTCGGCCCCAATCTGGTGGCAGTTGTAGCAGTTGCCGCCAGCCTCACGGGTTGTGTGGTCGTCGTTGTTGTGGCCGATGCGAAAACCGAAACCCGACCAGGCATACTCTCGTCCACGCTCCCAATCGCCGAGTTCGATCTTATCGGGATAGACAATACTCTTCTCTGCCATTTCGCGAACCTTGATCAATGTTTCAAGGTCGGGGGCAGCGCCGTCGATGTTGCTGCAAGCACGCTGGATCTCATCTTGCTCTAACCGCTGGCGGGCGACTCCACCCTCCTGCACGGGTTGGTCGAGGCGGAAGCTGTTGGTTTCGAAGAGCAGATGCTCTGCTAGAGCCTCAGGGGTCATGGCGGTATAGTCGAGTGCTTGCTCGGTCTCCTCCGCGTGGGCGACGTTAGCAAGCCCAACAACTGCCGCGAAGGCGATGCTGCGGGTTAAAAAAGAAGCTCTTTTTCTGGATAACATGGTGTAATACTCCTGGTGGCGATGTCTGGCTCAACGTTTCATATCGGGGAGAATCGCCGGAGCGCCTCGCGCCCGGTCAGTCCAGTAGGCGAGGAGGGCGATAGAGGCTTCGGAGCCGGCGATTACCCCAGGCTGGCGCATCTGCCAGTAGCAGCCGCGTAGACGGTGCTGACTGCTACGGGTGTGTTGGTGACCGACCCGAAAGGCGGGCCAGGATATCGCTTTCGACCACTCTTCGGGGGAGTTGACGTTGGGGAGTACCGAGGCGCGAATCCGCTTGTCGGTATCACCATGGCAGGTGTTGCAACTAAAGTCGAGGGTACCGGCACGCCGGAAGAAGAGTGCTTCGCCAGCATCTAGCATCGCCTTGGCCATTGGGTGATCAAGTTGGGGATCCCAGGGCATTCCGTTGGATTGGGCCGCGATGTAGGTTTGCAGCTTCATCATGTCGGAGTCGGAGCCGTGGCGCTGTTTTACCTCTGGATCATCTGAAGAGAAGCCTTGTAGGGTGGTCATGCAGTGGACCAGGCGGGTCTCCAGATCCATGACCTTTTTAGTATCCGCAAAGTAGCGCGGCAGTTCGATGTATGCACCCTTAAGTACCCCTGGGCCTTTACCAAAGTCACACTCCTCTAGCGAGATGTTATTGGGGCCACGCGCAGTATGAAACAGCTCTTCGCCATCCTCAACAGTCCATAGCGAAGGGTTGTCATCCATCATCATTAGGTTCTGCTCGCTCTGGCCAAGATAGAGCGAGTTGGTCTTCTCCAGCAGATCCTGCAAGACCGCTGTTGGTGACTGTAACTCTCCGGAGTGGGCCAAGGTGCCAAGGCACAAGGCGATAGCGCCCGCCGCTAGGGGCAGGGCGTGGAGCACTCTCTTCATGCGTAATCTCCTTACGTTTTCTTGTCTTTTGGACTAGTGATGTTATTAGGCAATCACCGTGAGTTATCGATCTCCGAGATCCTCGCAGCCAGCGCTGAGAGATCCCATGACGGCAGACTCCATGTTTTTCACGGAATATTACGCTCTGCGTTTCTGGGGCGATTGCAAACGCCCCGAAGGTCGGAAGTCGAGGTAGCGCCGAAACAACACTTCCGATTTTGATGACGCTGAGTCTATTGGCCAGTGAAGCCATGAGCCATGGAGCCGAGGTGACGTTTTATCATACTTCAGGATAGTGCTGCAACAGAGCAATTCTCTCCGTTTTATTTTGCTTGTGTAACGAGTTGATAGGTCAGTATTTTTATGGGTTCGTATATTTGAATATTTGAATATCAGAATATATTATTTCTGCGCATCGGTAAGCGCTCCCAATTGGTTTTGATTGGCCCTCGCGATTCACTCCTCGACACCCTGCGTCTCTTGCAGCCAGCGCTCCAACTGATCCAACTGCATGGTCTCGGTCAACTCATGCAGGCGATGGGCGAAGAGGGGGTAGTGCTCTTGCAGCGCCTCGGCCTCGGCGAGCAGGGCATCGATATCGCCAGCAGCGCAGAGGTGCAGGAGGGGGGCGATCTGTTCAGGTGGCGGCGGGGTGGTGGTGAGTTGGGTCTCGCTAAAGGAGGTATGGATGTCGGATAGCTCCATCCACGCCTCGTCTGCCACGGTCTCTACCTCAATCCGCAGCCAGGCGACGGTTCCCTGGAGCTGATCAGGCGGCGGGGGGGCGTGGGGATCGGTGGCGACCCAGCGCCCCCCGGCGACGCGGGTGACGATGCCAAAGAGTCCCCCCATGCGGCGCACTAGGGCGCTGCATAGGCTCAATCCCAGGCCGGTGCCTTCCGTCCACTGCTGGTTATGAACCTTGTGAAAAGGCTTGAATATATTGCCAAGCTGAGAGGGTTGAATGCCGGGGCCGTGGTCGCTGACATAGAGCAGCAGGCGAATACGATTAGCACGGATCGGATCGGCACAACCGGCGAGGAAGATCTGGCCATGCATACCAAACTTCAACGCATTACTTAGCAGGTTGTCGAGAATCTGCATAATCCGTTTACGATCCGCCACGATGTGCGTCGGGAGCCGCTCGCCACCAAGCTGTAACCTCATCCCGCGTGCCTGCGCCAGGGGATGGTAGCGCTCCAGCAGCTCCTCTAGCAGCTCGGCGAGCGAGAAGGGGGCGGGGGAGAGGCGTAGCCCTCCGCTGTCGAGGTCGGTCAGGTCCAGTACCTCATTGAGCAGGCGCAGCAGTTGGTTGGCGCTGTGCTTAATGGTCGTCAGCGCATCTCGCTGCTCACTGCGCAGCCCGTGATCTTGGCTCAGGAGCTGGGCATAGCCGAGGACTCCGTTCAGTGGGGTGCGTAGCTCATGGCTCATGTTGGCGAGAAAGGCACTTTTGGCGTGATTCGCCTCCTCGGCGTTCGCACGAGCGCGTTGTGCGCTCCGCTCCGCTGTGCGTAGCGCTTGCTCAGTCTGTTTTTGGCTGCTAATGTCGCGTACCACTGCGGTAAAGCCGATGCAGTGGCCGATACCATTATGACGAGCCGAGATGCTGGCCTGGTACCAGTGCGTATCGCCTTTGTTTTCCATTGGGTAGTCGATCCGCTGCGGGGTACCGGTACGGGCCTGCTGGAGTGCGCTGCTGAACTGTTCCGCCACCGCAGCGGGCAGCACCTCGCGGTACTCTTTACCGAGAAAAGCATTTACCGGAAGAAATAGATTTTCCGAGTGAGCTTGTAGGGTGCTTTCGAAACGGCCAGCGCAATCCAGGGTAAAAACTAAATCATCCATTGAGCTAGTCAGTGAACGAAGGTGCTCCTCACTCGTAAACAGGGACTGCTCTAGTCGGGAGAGGGTGCGGCGCAGTTCCGACTCGCTGCACTGATGGTGGGTGATGTCACTAAAGGTCGCCACCACTCCGCCCGCTAACAACGGCTGGGGAGGGGGCAGGGGGGTGCTATTAACGCGCAGCCAGCGCAACTCCCCTTGGGGGGAGTGGAGCGCTACCACCGCCCCATGCTGCGGTTCGCCGCTAGAGAGGGTCGCCCGAATCGGTGCAAACAGCAGCGGTTGCGAGGGGTCGGGCGGATCTGCCGCTGACCAGGCACCGGTTGCGCTGCAGGTGTCGCTCTCCGCGTCACAGTGTACTCCCAACAACTGCGCTGCCGCCGGGTTGCAGCTATGGATCCTCCCCTGCCGATCATAGAGTACTACGCCGTCGCTCATCATCTCGATCAGGTTATGGTAGTGCGCTTCATGCTGACGCAGGTAGGTGATCATTCGCGC
>SLIM01000177.1 GCA_007135625.1 Gammaproteobacteria bacterium | reverse complement strand
AGGTTCTAGGTTCTGGGTTTTAGGTCTTCACGCCTCGAACCTCGAACCTCGCGCCTCGAACCTCGAACCTCGCGCCTCGAACCTCGAACCTCGAACCTCGAACCTCGAACCTCGAACCTCAAACAGAGATGGAGAGTTATGGATAAATTCAACACTTTTAGCGGCACTGTCGCCCCCTTAGATCGCGCGAATGTCGATACCGACGCGATCATCCCCAAACAGTTCTTGAAGTCGATCAAACGCACCGGCTTCGGTCCCTATCTCTTTGACGAGTGGCGCTACCTCGATCACGGCGAGCCGGAGATGGATTGCAGCAACCGTCCGCGCAACCGGGAGTTTGTACTCAACGACCCGCGCTACGCCGATGCCACGATCCTGCTCACCCGCGACAACTTCGGCTGCGGCTCCTCGCGTGAACACGCCCCCTGGGCACTCGCCGACTACGGTTTCAAAGTCCTCCTTGCCCCCAGCTTCGCCGACATCTTCTTCAACAACAGCTTCAAAAACGGCCTGCTACCGATCCCCCTCAGCCACGCCCAGATCGACCGGCTCTTCGGTCTCGCCATCGCCCCCCAAGCGCTCCGCCTCACTATCGACCTAGAGGAGCAGCAGATTCGGCTGGAGAGCGGCGAGAGCATCCCCTTTGAAGTCGATCCTTTTCGCAAACACTGCCTGCTGGAGGGCCTCGACGACATCGCCCTCACCCTGCAACACGCTGAAGAGATTGTCGCCTTTGAACAGGCATGGCTGCACGAAGCCCCGTGGAACTTCGACAACCTGATGTTGATCGAGCGTGCTTTGCCTTGATTACCCGTCTTCGGATCTCCGGTTTTAAGAGTCTGGTGGAGGTTGATCTCCGCCTTGGCCCGTTCACCTGTATCGCTGGGGCGAATGGCAGTGGCAAATCGAACCTGTTCGATGCCATTCACCTCCTCAGCGCCCTGGCCGCAGGCGACACCCTGCTGGATGCTGCCCGCAAGGTGCGCGATGCCGGAGAGCGCTCCCCCGATATTCGCTCGCTCTTCTCCCATCACGGCGCAGACTACGCCGAGCGCATCACCTTCACCGTCGATCTGATCATCCCTTACGAAGGGGTTGATCGGATGGGGCTGCCGGTTACCGCCACTACCACCTTTGTCCGCTACCACCTCGCGTTGGGTTACCACGAAGAGGTGGATGGTGCGCTGAATCGGGGAGGGTTGATCCTCCTGGAAGAGGATCTGCGCTATATCCCGAAAAGCAGTGCAGCAAAAGAGCTGCGTTACCCTCATAGCAAGGAGTGGCGTAATGCCGTCATCACGGGTGAGCGGCGATCCCCCTTTATCTCCACAGAAATGAACGAGGGGCAGCACTGGATCAAGGTCCATCAGGATGGACAGCAGGGACGGGCACGCAAGGTGCCGGCTGAGAACCTGCTACGCACCATCCTCTCTGAGTCTTTTGCCTTGGAGAGTCCCACCGCAGCTCTGGTGCGCCACGAGATGCTGGCGTGGCGCTTGCTACAACTAGAGCCGACGGCGATGCGCCGCGCCAGCAACTTTGACGATCCGAAGTTTTTAGGCAGTGATGGCAGCCATCTGCCCGCAACCCTCTACCGTCTAGCCAAGCAGTCCGCCGAGCGGGTGGGTGGCGCAGCCGAGGTGGGCGAGGGGCAGATCTACAGCCAGATCGCCAACCGCCTCGCCCAACTGCTAGAGGATGTGCGCGAGGTACGGGTCGAGCGCGACGACAAGCGTGAGCTGCTGACCCTGGAGGTCGCTGGCAAGGATGGAGCCTTTCACGCCGCCCGCTCGCTCTCCGATGGAACCCTGCGTTTTCTCGCGCTGAGTGTCCTGGAGGCGGGAGGCGATGAGGGGGTGATCTGCCTGGAGGAGCCGGAGAACGGTATCCATCCGCTGCGCATTGAACCGATGATCGAACTCCTTACCGACATCACCGTTGATGCCGAACAGCCAGCGGATAAGGATAATCCACTGCGGCAGGTGATTATTAATACGCATGCCCCCAGCGTAGTGCAGCAGATCGGGGCAGAAGCGCTGCTATTGGCTGAACTTCAGCCGCAGATCGGCACCGATGGTCAATCATTCTCCGCGACCATTTTTCGCGCACTCAGTGGAACCTGGCGTACCAAGTATATAGAGGACGTGCCGCCAGCCATTACCCGGTCACAACTGCTCGCCTATCTCAACCCCCTTGCCGTCCCACCCGAGGAGCAGGGGGGACGGGTGATTGACCGGCCCGAGATGCGCGAGCAGTTATTGCTTGATTTTGCTGAGGTACCTGAGGCGTGAGGGGTGCGCCGATCTCTTGCGTACTGCTGGGAGACGGTCGTTCGGATCGTGCATTGATTCCTGTGTTAGAATGGCTGCTAAGGGATCGCCTACCGGGGCGTGCCGCTGCATTTGCGTGGGCCGACCTGGAGCGTCTGCCGCGACCACCGAAAGGGTTGAAGGAGCGGATGAAGTGTAGTATTGTTCAAAATCCCTCCTGTGAGATACTCTTTGTACACCGTGATGCCGAGCGGGAGACGCGAGAGCAGCGTGTGGCGGAGATTGTGCAGGCCAGTGCCGAGGTGGCGTGGCAGGACGGAGAGCCACCGATTCTCATCGCCACCATACCGGTACGTATGTTAGAGGCATGGCTATTGATTGAAGAGGCGGCGATTCGCAAGGCCGCCAGCAATCCGGGCGGCAAGCGGGTGCTACGGCTACCCGAGTGTAAGAGGCTTGAACAGATCCCCGACCCCAAGCAGCAGCTATACGATCTGCTGCGGGATGCCTGTGAGCTACAGGGGCGACGGCGCGGGAAGTTTGAGAAAACGCTCCATCGAGCGGTACACGATGTCGCCCGTTACATTGATGATTTTTCCCCGCTGCGCAACTTGTCGGCCTTTCGGGCGATGGAGCAGGAGATTAGCCAGCGGGTGGTGCCGAAATTCGGTATTTTGACAACCAAACAGGTAGGTAAATAATGAGCAAAAAGATTCTTGTACTTCCCGGTGACGGCATCGGTCAAGAGATCGTCGCCGAGGCGGTGAAGGTGCTGCGGTGCCTTCAGGCCGACCATGGCCTGGCGGTCGAGCTGATCGACGGAGTGGTGGGCGGCACCGCCTACGACCAGACCGGCTCCCCGCTTCCCGAGGAGACCCTGGCCCAGGCCCGCGCCTGCGATGCGGTGCTGCTCGGGGCGGTAGGGGGACCCAAGTGGGAGGGACTCGATATTGCGGTGCGCCCTGAAAAAGGGCTGCTGGGGCTGCGCAAGGAGCTGGGACTCTTCGCCAACCTGCGCCCGGCGATTCTCTACCCGCAACTGGCTGAGGCCTCGACCTTGAAAGCGGAAGTGGTCTCCGGTCTCGATCTGATGATCGTGCGCGAACTGACAGGCGGCATCTACTTCGGCCAGCCGCGCGGAGTGCGCACCCTGGACAATGGCGAGCGGGAAGGGTTTAATACCCTGGTCTATCGCGAATCGGAGATTGAGCGGATCGTGCGTTCGGCGATGGAGATTGCGATGCGCCGCAACAAACGGGTCTGCTCGGTCGATAAGGCCAACGTCCTCGAGGCGACTGAGCTGTGGCGCGAGGTGGCCAATCGGGTGGGCCAGGAGTATCCCGAGGTGGAACTGAGCCACATGTATGTCGATAATGCCGCCATGCAACTGGTTCGCGCCCCTAAACAGTTCGATGTGATGGTGACCACCAACATGTTTGGTGATATTCTCTCTGACTGTGCCGCGATGCTCACCGGCTCCATCGGGATGCTCCCCTCCGCCTCGCTCGATGCCAACGGCAAGGGGATGTACGAGCCGATCCACGGCTCCGCCCCCGATATCGCTGGTAAGGGTGTTGCCAACCCCCTCGCCACCATCCTGTCGGTGGCGATGATGTTGCGCTACTCACTCAACCAGCCGGAGCTGGCCGAGCGGGTCGAACAGGCGGTGCAGCAGGTTTTGAGCCAGGGACTGCGTACCGCCGACATCGACTCCCCCGGGATGACCCGTCTCACCACCGCACAAATGGGCGATGCGGTAGTTGCGGGGTTGTAGGTTCGAGGTGCGAGGTGCGAGGTGCGAGGTGCGAGGTGCGAGGTGCGAGGTTCGAGGTGCGAGGTGCGAGGT
>SLIM01000187.1 GCA_007135625.1 Gammaproteobacteria bacterium | reverse complement strand
TAAAGAAAAGTACTCTTGCAGCAAGCGATACCCTGAAAAAACATTTTCCGGGTATGGCAGAAGCGCACCTTCCTCCCCCATACCCACTGCATGAACTGATCGCTTCGGGTCGAGTGCAATCGTCTCCTCTCCGCCATCCCAAATGACTCGCAGGCGCAGACCGCGTAAATGACGAAATAGATAGAGATAGATTGCATGGGTTACATAGGTTTGGCCATGCAGAAAGAGGCGCAATCGATCCATCTCAACACGTCCTAGATCGGCAGCGCTATCGACCTCCAAGGCCAGCTCCACCCGCGATCCTCCTGACTCCCGACTTTGATGTAGCGCGGTTACGGTCAACGGCAACAGATCAACATCATAGCAGCTACGAAAGGGGCAAGAGGTCCCGTTAACCGGACGCGATTCCAGACGACACCCGCGCTTAACCGTGAACTTTTCGGTTATTGTATTGGTAACGGGTGTAAACTGTACAATCGACATCGCCGGAATCGGCCTGAGATAGTGAGGCCATAACAGAGCCATCATCGAGTGGGTCAGTTCGGGCAGCTCATCATCAAGCTTTTGGCGTAGCCGCCCGGTCAGAAAAGCGAATCCCTCCAGCAGCCGCTCAACATCCGGGTCACTCCCCCGTGACTCCAGAAACGGAGCTAACTTAGGGTTTTTTCGGGCAAACTCCTTCCCCAGCTCATCGAGAAAGGTCAATTCATCTTGGTAATATTTGTTAAACGGCATTTCAACTCCACACCCGAATGCGCCCAGATTCACCCATAATTGTGGTAAACTTTACTCCACGAGTTCCTCGACCGGCAAGCAACTGCCCGGAGATCTGAAACTTCATTTCCAGTGGATTTTCATCGTCCCGCAAGTGCTTAATGCGCACATTGACTAAACGCGGCTCATACTGCACAATATTTTCTAAAATAGATTTTTTGATCTCCATGACAATATCGGGAAACTCCCAGACCAAGTCATTAAAGTCAGGCAGCCCATATTCCTTAGCAGAAGCAGCGGTTCCCCGGCGAGCATTAAAGATCTTCTGTAAATTCCCTAGAACCGAAGTCATGACCGCACCCTCATCGCGCTCAGTACGACGCTCCAGCTCGTCCTGGTAGTGGTCGATACGCTCCAGCAGACTGCGTTCAAACGGCATACGCGAATCACTCCTGCACAACCTTCGGAAAAATCAAAAACGTTCCAACAGACCTTCCTATCTGCGGATATAAGCGGAAACCCCGCCGCTGTGAGCGAAGCCCTCTGATCGCAAAGGATCACTGAGCCGCTCCGCCCATCCGTCGTACAGGGATCAACTACTGCTTATCGAGCTTACCGACCAAAGAGAGGGTAAAGTCAGCCCCCATATACTTAAAATGCGGGCGCACCTGCATACGGACACGGTACCAACCCGGCTCCCCCTCAACGTCCTCAACCATCACCTTAGCGGCACGCAAAGGACGACGGCCACGCACATCCTGGTTGGGGTTCTCCATATCCGACACAAACTGACGAATCCACTTATTCAGCTCAGTTTCGAGTTGAGTACGCTCCTTCCAAGAGCCGATATGTTCACGCTGCAACCTCTTAATGTAGTGTGCCAAGCGGTTCATAATGAACATATAGGGGAGCTGCGTACTCAACTTGTAGTTCAGTTCGGCCTCCTTCCCCTCTTTACTGATCCCGAAAAACTTGGGCTTCTGCACCGAATTGGCCGAGAAGAAGGCGGCGTTATCACTTCCCTTACGCATGGTCAGCGCGATAAAACCCTCTTCTGCAAGCTCATACTCTCGACGATCCGAAACCAGCACCTCGGTAGGAATCTTGGTCTCAACCTCTCCCATCGACTCATAACGGTGTAGCGGAAGATCTTCAACACTACCACCACTCTGTGGGCCGATGATATTGGGACACCAGCGGTACTTCGCGAAACTGTCGGCCAAACGGGTCGCAAAGGCGAAGGAGGTATTGCCCCACAGATAGTTCTTATGATCGCCCGCCACATCTTCGTGATAGGCAAACTCCTTCACTGGATTCTCTTCTGGATCATAAGGTAGTCGCAGCAGGAAGCGCGGAAGGGTAAGTCCTACATAGCGGGCATCCTCGGTCTCCCGAAAAGCCCGCCACTTGGCATATTTTGGCCCCTCAAGGATCGCCTTAATATCCTTCAAATTTGGCAGCTTGGTGATATCGTCCACCCCAAAAAATTGTGGACCTGCCGAGGCGATAAAGGGTGCGTGAGCCATTGCCCCGACAGCCGCCGTATATTGCAGCAGCTTCATGTCGGGTGAGGAGGGGCCAAACTCGTAGTTGGCAACCAAAGCACCTACCGGCTTGCCACCGAATTGACCATATTCTGCTGTATAGATATGCTTATAAAGTCCCGATTTGACAATCTCCGCACTATCCTCAAAGTCATCCAGCAGATCCGCCTTCGAAACATTGATAATCTCAATCTTATTATTTTCCCGAAAATCGGTTTTATCCACCACATACTTCAGACCTGTCCAAGCCGACTCCAGGCGCTGAAACTGCTCATTGTGCAAAACCGCATCCATCTGTGCGCTTAACTTGCGATCAATCTCTGCGATCATCTGATCGACGGCAATTTTATTGACCCGCTCCCCCTTGGGGCGTTTCAACAGCTCGCCAATTAGCAGCTCTACCCCCTTGACCGTCTCGGCGTAGCCCTCTTCGCCCTTGCGCAGGTTGGTCTCCTGCATAATCTCATCAAGCAGTGCAAACTCACTCTCCAGAGCCTCTGTCGCAGGGAGCGATTGCGCTTGTGTCTGTTCTTCTGCCATCGTTACCAATCCTTCCTAAATAAAATTACTCAATGATATGCGGCACCTTCTCGGAATAACCCAGATAACGGCACGCATGAATCGGCTCTCGACACAGGCGACATCACCGCTACTCCACCGGTCGCGGAGATCGTCGCGTAATGTAGGGAGCCTAAGCCTGCTTCTCTTCGCCGCTGCTATGCAGCAGCTCATCCATCAACTTCTTCCGCGAGTCCTCATCGGCATCCAAGAGCGACTGAATACGCTTGCGAAAAGCCGGCACATTCCCCAACGGTCCCTTCAACGCAATCAATGCCTCGCGCAGCTCTAGCATCTTCTTCATCTCAGGAACCTGATGAGCGATGTTGTCAGGCTTAAAATCCCTGATACTCTCAAACTTCAGATTGACCGCAATCTCCGCATCGGGCTTGCCTGCATTTTCGGTAATGCGATCCTCAACGGCTACATTCAACTCCAGCTTTTGTGCCTTCAGCACCTCATTGAAATTGTCTTTATCAATGTTAATCGACTTGCGATCCTCCAACGGAGTATCATCCTCACGCAGAGTGTAGTCACCCAGCATGATCATCTTCATCGGCAGCTCAACATCCTCCTGCGCATCCCCGGTAGCAGGACGATATTTGATGTTAATGCGCTCTTTCGGCGCAACGGAACCTTCTTTCTTAGACATAATCTATCCTCACATAGCGGTGACAAACACAACGACACCTTAAGATCACAGTTAAGCCTCTGAATCGCCACGGAAAGCGATCCGGTCGGCAGCCCCCATATTCACCATCAAACAAGATGGGAATCGCCCAAGTCGTGCAGAGAGCGGGCAGCACCCCTCGCGAAAACCTCCTCAGACATGATCGACTCTGTAGAATATATCAAGCATACGACAACGCCGCAAGTCTTTTTTAGCCTATTTCGGCAATCAAACCAACCCGACACAGAGATGGGGTTCGCCATTACTTTGCAAGACCCAGCGCCAACGGCGCATTAAGACGGCAGAGGCGATCAAATACCTGCTGAAATCTTTCCCCTTTCTTAGGATACCTTTCGGGAAGCTTGCTATAACAGAGAATAAGCAGGTGCGCCACTTCAGCACTGAGCATCGGCTCCCACTCCTCCAAAGCGTAGCGCTCCACCAACGTATCCAGATACTCAAGCAGCGGGAGTGCCAGTGCAATCTGCCCCAGATCACTACAGAAACGGGCCTTTTCCAGCTCCCAAGCAAAGCGCTCCCGCTGGTTAGAAGTACCGGTGTAGCGCTGCAACTGCTGCAACGCCTCGGCCATCCCCCCCTTTGCCGCCAGCTTACGCGCCTCCTTTAGCAGTGCCGCCTGC
>SLIM01000278.1 GCA_007135625.1 Gammaproteobacteria bacterium | reverse complement strand
CCGATCACATACTTGCCATCCCCGGAGACCGCCACGTCACGCGCATCGTAGGCGATCTGCACATCGGCCACCAGCATCTTGTCGGGGGTCTGCCACAGGTCGATCTTGGTCAGCTTGCCGTCACGCCCCATGGTGTACCAGAAGCGTCCGGGGTTTTCGCTAGAGACCGACTTATTCTTCTCAGCGGACTTCATCACATGAACTGCGTAGCCGGTCGGAATATGCACCAGCACCTCTTTGGTGTCGCCGTCGATCACCGCTACCTTGCCGACGTCGCGCTCAATGACCAAGAAGAAGTTCTTCCAGTTGCGCCCATGTAGCGGCTCGGTCGGGTAGTCCTTCGGTTCGATGTAGACGTGACGCCGCTCCTTCATCAGCTCCAGTGACATTTCGGGGGGGACTGGCGGCTCGTGCTGAATGTAGCGGGCGAGAATGTCGATCTGTGCCGCACTCAGGTTGTCGTTGAAGTTGTTCATCCCCCCTTCAGTACCCAGCGTAATAATGCGGTTCAGGCGCTCGGTGCCGAGCGTTATGGTCTCCTCCGGCAGCAGCGACTTGCCGGTAGCCCCTACGCGCAGGGTGCCGTGACAGCCGGCACACCATTGGAAGTACAAAGTTTTACCCTGCTCAAACTCATCGGGGGTCATTTCCGGGGCAGCGGCGAAGAGGGGGCTGGAGATCCCACCAAGGGCGAGTGCAACTGCTGTGGCGACCAGTGTACTGGAGAGCTTGCGGCTGGAGAGAGCGTGTTGTATTGCGGACATAGAAAAGTTCCTCCTGGGTTTTTGGTAGTTCGCAGGGTCTATTTAGCGACTTCAGCGCGATTTGATCCTTGATATAAATCAACGTGCATCATTCGTTTCATCGCTACTGTTAGCAGCGTCTACTTATGGTTCCACCCGCCGCAATGCGCAGATAGAGGATTGCGGAACTACCCCGCCCGGAGGCATCCCCGATGAAACAGAGTTTGCAAACGTTTGGACTTTCGCTCTTTATCGTTCTCGCTTTTCTTACTATTGGCATCGGGTTTCTGTTTGGTATCACCAACCCGGTACCATGGATTATGATCGCAATCCTGGTCACCCTCCCCTTTATCCACAAGCAGATCGTAGCGCGTCGCTACCTGGCCTGGAACGAGCGCCTCGCCACCGGCATCACCGCCATTGACAATGACCACCGTAAGCTAGTGGGTCTTATCAACAATCTCCAGACCGCCGTCTACTACCCTACTGGCGAGGCTTTTGAGCGGCAGGCGATCCATGAGTTGGTGGAGTACACTTTGTACCATTTCAGTCGTGAGGAGAAGTGGATGGAGCAGGCAGGTTACCCAGAACTCGATAGCCATAAGCAAGAGCATCGGCAGATGGTCGCCAAGGTCGAAGAGTTTATGAGTGCCTATGAGCAGGATCGGGAGAAAACAGTCGAAGAGATGCTGGCTTTTCTTAAGAGCTGGCTCTTTAACCACATCGCAATCAGCGATCAACAGTATGTTCCCTTTATGAAAGCGAAGGGGATCGACGGGGAGGAGCAGGAGGTAACAGCGGCGTGAGCCAGCAGGTCTACTGCCTCTATTGCGGTGGCAAGATGGAGGATGGTGAGGCGAGCTGTCCCCACTGCCAGGCACCTTCTCACTTTCAGGAGCGCGGCTTTGCCGAGGGGGGGCGGCTGCGCTTTATCCTCTACTTCACCCTTTTCGCCATCGCCGTCCTGCTAGTGGCGCTGTGGTTGCCTCGGTAGGTTTTTCGGGGGGGAAAAGGTTCAGCGATACCCCAAATTCGGTGCCAACCAGTACTCGGCCTCTGCTAGCGTCATCCCCTTGCGCTGGGCGTACTCCGCCACTTGGTCGCGGGCGATTTTGCCAAGCGCGAAGTATCTGGCCTGGGGATGGGCGAGGTAGAGACCGGAGACCGCAGCGGTCGGTACCATCGCCTTCGATTCGGTGAGGGTGATAGCGGCGCGGTTTTCGGCATCAAGGAGCTGCCAGAGGAGATCTTTTTCGCTGTGGTCGGGGCAGGCGGGGTAGCCGAGAGCGGGGCGAATGCCTTGGTATTTTTCGGCGATAAGCGCCTCGTTGTCGAGCTGTTCCGCAGCGGCGTAGCCCCAAATCTCACTGCGTACCTGCTGGTGGAGCCACTCGGCGCAGGCCTCGGCGAGGCGGTCGGCGAGCGCCTTGAGGAGGATCGCGCTGTAGTCGTCGTGGGCCGCCTCGAAGCGGGCGATATGGGCATCAATACCGTGGCCGGCGGTGCAGGCGAAGCCGCCGAGGTAGTCTACCGGGCCGTCGAGCGGGGCGAGGAAGTCGGCGAGCGATTCGTTGTAGCGCCCTTGGGGCTGGCGGGTCTGTTTGCGCAGCATGTGGAAGCGGGCGCGTTCGCTGCTGCGCTGTTCGTCGCTCCAGATAATGAGGTCATCTTCGGGGCTGGCGTTGGCTGGCCAGAGGGCGACCAGAGCGCGGGCGGTGAGCCACCCTTCGGTGGCGATCTGCTGGAGCATCGCCTGGGCATCGTGAAACAGCTTGCGGGCCTCTTCGCCCTTGGCCGGGTCGTCGAGGATCTGCGGGTAGCGCCCTTTGAGTTCCCAGGCGTGAAAGAAGAAAGTCCAGTCGATGTAGTCGCTCAGGGTGGTGATCGGGATCTCATCAAGCAGCAGGACTCCCTCTTCAAGGGTGCAACTGGCCCCACTGGCGGCGATTCCCTGGCCTTTGGTGATGGGGAGGTCGATGGTGGCGAGCAGCCGGGGGCGGTGGGGTGGGTAGCCGCTCCAGTCGAGGGGAGTGCGCTTGGCGCGGGCCTCGCTGAGGCCGACATAGTCGGCCTTCGCCTGGCGGCTGGCGTGGGCCTCGCGGGTGGCGGCGTAGTCGCTGCGCAGGTGGGCGAGGAAGGTGTCGCGGTGGAGTTCGGAGATCAGGTTTTGCGCCACTCCGACGGCGCGGCTGGCATCTTTGACCCAGACCACCGGGTGGTCATATTCGGGGGCGATTTTCACCGCAGTGTGGGCCTTGGAGGTGGTGGCCCCGCCGATCATGATCGGGGTGGTGTTGCCGAGGCGCTGCATCTCTTTGGCGAGGTGGACCATCTCTTCGAGGGAGGGGGTGATTAGGCCGGAGAGGCCGATAATATCGACACCATGTGCTTGCGCTTGCTCCAGAATGGTGGCGGCGGGAACCATCACCCCGATGTCGATCACCTCGAAGTTGTTGCATTGCAGCACTACGCCGACAATGTTTTTGCCGATGTCGTGAACATCGCCCTTTACCGTCGCCATAAGGATCTTACCAGCGGCCTTGCTGCCGGGCTTTTTCTCTGCTTCGATGTAGGGGATCAGGTGGGCGACCGCTTTTTTCATGACGCGGGCCGACTTGACCACTTGCGGGAGGAACATCTTGCCCTCGCCGAAGAGGTCGCCGACCACGTTCATACCGGCCATGAGCGGCCCTTCGATCACCTCTAGTGCGGCGCTCGCCTGCTGGCGGGCCGCTTCGGTATCTTCTTCGACGTAGCTGTCGATCCCCTTGACCAGGGCGTGTTCGAGGCGCTTGGTTACCGGCCAGTCGCGCCAGGCGAGATCCTCTTTTTTCGCTTCGCTACTGCCCCCTTGGCTGCGGTAGCGCTCGGCGAGGGCGAGCAGGCGGTCGGTGGCATCGTCGCGGCGGTTGCGCACGACATCCTCGACCGCTTCGCGCAGTTCGCCGGGGAGGTCGTCGTACACGGCGAGCATTCCGGCGTTAACGATCCCCATATCCATTCCTGCACGAATGGCATAATAGAGGAAGACCGAGTGGATCGCTTCGCGCACCGGGTTGTTGCCGCGAAAGGAGAAGCTGACGTTGGAGACTCCGCCGCTGACCAGGGCGTGGGGGAGGTTCTGCTTAATCCAGCGGGTCGCTTCGATAAACTCCACGGCGTAGTTGTTGTGCTCTTCAATGCCGGTGGCGATGGCGAAGATGTTGGGGTCGAAAATAATGTCTTCAGCGGGAAAGCCGACCTGCTCGGTGAGCAGGGTGTAGCAGCGCTGGCAGATCGCCTGTTTGCGTGCCTGGGTGTCGGCCTGGCCCTGTTCGTCGAAGGCCATGACCACCACAGCGGCGCCATAGCGGCGTATGGTGCGGGCCTGCTGGATAAACTTTTCCTCGCCCTCTTTGAGCGAAATGGAATTGACAATGGCCTT
>SLIM01000294.1 GCA_007135625.1 Gammaproteobacteria bacterium | reverse complement strand
TCCGAATCTGCCGCGCCCCGCCATGCTTCACCCCGCCATGCTTCGCCCCGCCATGCTTCGCCGCGCCATGCTTCGCCGCGCCATGCTGCACCGCGCCATGCTCCGCCGCGCCACGCTTCGCCGCGCCATGCTGCGCCGCGCCATGCTTCACCGCGCCATGCTTCGCCGCGCTACGCGAAGAACCCCGCCTCACTGCTGCGCTTCAACCGGCGCTTCAACCGGCGCTTCGGGCTGCGCCTCAACGCTGCGTCCGAGCTGCACCAACAGCAGTCGCTCGGGGTCGAGGCGGCGCTGAAAAGCCTCACGGATCGAATCGCGAGTAACCGCTTCGACCTGCGCGGTAAAAGTCTCCAGATAATCCAAGGGGAGAGCATAAAAACCGATCATCGCGAGATACTCCACGATATTGCGATTCCCAGCCAAGCGAATCGGAAAGCCGCCAGTGATATTGCGCTGCGCCGCCTCCAGCTCCTCCGCACTCGGCCCCTGCGCAATAAACGTTCGCAAAGTCTCCAGCATCACCTCCCGCGCCTCCTCGGCCCGCTCATTCTGGGTCTGCGCAACCAGCAGAAAGGGGCCGTGGCGACGCATCGGCGAAAAAGCACTAGCGACACTGTAGGAGAGACCGCGCTGCTCCCGCACCTCCTCGCTCAAACGGGAGACCAGCCCAGAGCCGCCGAGGATATGGTTACCAACATAGAGGCTAAAATAGTCGGGATCACCGCGATAAAGTCCCGGCTGGCCGATATAGAGATGGGTCTGGGTAGAGGGATAGGCAATCGGTATAAAGCGGGCAGTTTCCGGAAAAGTCACCTCCGGCAGTGGCGGAGCCGCCTCCCCCTGCGGCAGCCCGGCAGTCACCCGCTCGGCGATCTGCTCCGCCTGTTCGCGGTCGAGCTGGCCGACCATCGCCACAACCGCATTTTCGGCGCTATAGTAGCGCTGGTAATGGCGCACAATCGCCTCCCGGTCGATACGCGCCAGCGAGGCCTCATCGCCACTGTCGTGGCTAGCGTAGGGGTGATCCCCATACAGCGCACGCAAAAAACGTTTACGAGCAGTGGCAGCGGGACGCTGCGCCTCCTGGCGCAAAGTCGCCTCCAGCAGTTGACGGTTACGCGCAATCTCCGCAGGCGGAAAGGTCGGCGCACCCAACAGCGTCGTAAAACCCTCCAAGCTCTGCTCCAGCGCCTCCTCACTGGTTAGGGTGCGCAGCGCCAGCCACGCCATATCCCGCAGCGACCCGCTACTAATGCTCGCCCCCACCGCAGCAAAACGCTCGGCGATCTGATCGGCATCCCAACTCCCCGCCCCGCTGGTTAGCAGCGCATTGGTGATCTTCGCAACCCCGGCGAACTGCGGGTCGTCACGCGCACTACCGGCATCAAAAACCACCCGTAGGTCGAGCATCGGCAGCTCAGGGGCAGCGACAAACAGCACCTTGGCACCGTTGCTAGTGTGCCAGGATTCAATCTGCGGCCCAGCCAGCAAGGGGGCGGCAAACAGCAGCAGCAAAAGGGCCGCAGTCGGCACCCCCAGAGAACGCTTAACGAGCATGAACATCGACTCCTTGGGCAGCACGACTCTGCCCCTCATCCATCGGCAAAGGATCGAGAATCGCCACCGTCATGCGCTCCTCAACCAGATATTTTTTGGCCACTTCGCGCACCTGCTCGGCAGTCACCGCCTTCAAGTGGTCGAGGTAGCTATCAAGGAGTGGCCAACCGAGGCCGATGCTCTCCAGCAGCCCCAGTTGCAGCGCCTGCGAAAAGACCGAATCCAGCTCATAAACTTTACTCGCAACCACCTGCGTCTGCACCCGCGCAATCTCCGCAGGATCGGCCAGCTCCTGTTGCAACCGGGCGACCTGCTCCAGCACCGCAGCTTTAAGCTGCGCAGGAGTGACCCCGGCCACCGGAACGCCGCTAAAGCTGAACTGGGTCGAAAGGCGGGCGAAGGGGTTGTAACTCGCCCCGACCGAGACCGCCAACTGCTGCCCGCGCAGCAGCTCCCGCGAGAGGCGAGCGCTGCTGCCACCGTCCAGAATCGAAGAGAGCAGATCGAGCGCCCACACCTCCTGCGCATCCTCCGCCGTACTCAGACTCGGCACATCAAAGCCGACAATCAGATAGGGCTGCTGCGCCGGTGCCGCGACCCGGGTGGTACTCTTACCGAGCCGGGGCGGCTCTTGCAGCGGCTTTAATGACGGCAGGGAGGCGGCGGCAAAGTCGCCAAAATAGCGCTGTGCAAGGCTCACCACCTGCGCGGGATCGACATCCCCAACGACCACTAGAATCGCATTATTCGGCGCATACCAAGTGCGGTACCAACTGCGCAGATCCTCCACCGTCATCGCCTCCAGATCGCTCATCCAGCCAATCACCGGCTGACGGTAGGAGTTATGCGCATAAGCCACCGCCCGAAAGCGCTCCGCCGTGAGCGAGTTCGGGTTATCCTCGGTACGTAGCCGCCGCTCCTCCTTCACCACCTCAATCTCCTTGAGGAACTCCTCTTCGGAGAGCAGCAGGTTGCGCATACGATCCGCCTCCAGACGCAGCGAAATCTCCAAGCGGTCAGCCGCTAGGGTCTGGTAGTAGGCGGTGTAGTCCACCCCGGTGAAGGCGTTCTGCTCGCCGCCATGGGATGCGATGATGCGCGAGAACTCCCCCGCCGGGACACTCTCCGTCCCCTTAAACATCATGTGTTCCAAGGCGTGGGAGATACCGGTCAGCCCCGGTGGTTCATGGCTGGAGCCGACTCGATACCACACTTGGGAGGTAACAATGGGGGCGCGACGGTCGGGCTTCACCAGTACTTTCATGCCGTTTTCCAGCACTACCTCGTGAACCGAAGAGTCGTTAGAGTCGTTAGCGGCTAGACTGGCGGTAGCAAACAGAATGCCGAATAGCAGTGTTGTGATCAACCTCATCAATATCTCCATCCACCGGGAAAAGATGTGGGACGGCCTTCAGGCCACCTTAGCGTAGGATGGCCTTCAGGCCATTCCAACAATGTATACAAAAACCAGTAAGAATGGCGCAAAATCGCCCTTCCCATTGAGCTGGCTAGACCAGAGACCAGTAAGGGGTCTTTTGGTTCATCAGCGACGGGGGAACCTGCTGCTGATGGTCTCGTGGTATTGTCTGCTGCGTCTTGGTTCTCTCTATTCTCCTACCCCATCAACTCGGGGTGGTAAAGCGACCCCAGATCGGTTACCTTAACCAAAGCTCTAGCGAGGTATGTACCCATGAATATCCGCGATGCACAACGACTGACCGATAGTGAGAGCGATCTAAAACTCCCATTTAATTATGGCATTTGATCGTCACGGGAATGAAGCGGAAAACCGATTGAGTAACTTTCGGGAATCCGCGTAGGCGGTTTTATTGCATGTTGGGCGTATCACTAATCCATAGATAGAGAAAAAATATGAGTCTGCGTGAAAAACTAGAGAAAGGAAAAGAGAAAACAAAATTATCCATTAACCTGGGTAAAAACAAAGAGATATGGATTAAATCCGTAGATGATCTCTACAGAAAAGTAGCAGAAGAGTGGCTATTTGACTTGATAAGTGATGGATTACTTTCCGTCAAGTACCATTCAATAACTATAACTGAAGAGTACATGGGAACATATAACATTAGAAAACTAGAGATATGCTCTAATGAATCCAGCATAGTGCTTGAGCCAGTTGGAGGAGATATTATTGGTGGTGATGGGCGTGTTGATTTTTTCTTGAAAGGAGAGTACGGAAAGGGGTATCTACTTATACTTTCTAGAGAGGAAAAAGTTGATAGCTGGTATCTAATTGATAAGCAAAACAAGCGAAACAGGTCTTTATTAACTAAAGAAACGCTTGAAGGGATTTTAGAAGCATGGCTCCAACCTTAGAATATTCAAAAAGGGAGCGGGCGATAAACTCCAAGGATTTGCTTGATGCCTATGAGTATTATCTAGTCCAAATTGATCTGGCAACAAAAGCAAAAGACAGGGCGCTTTCAGACAAAACAAATAAATATATATTGGATTTGGGGCTGAGCATTGTCGGGGCTAAAAAAAAGAACAGGGACGATGCGATAAAGGAATATTTCGATAATATACAAAAGATTCTAGAAGACAATGTCATAGTAAACATGGTGGCGGTATTTGAAAGACTTACCTTTGAGT
>SLIM01000363.1 GCA_007135625.1 Gammaproteobacteria bacterium | reverse complement strand
TACATCACCAAGGCGGGAGCGAGGCCAAAGGCGACCATATCAGAGAGGCTATCGTACTCGGCCCCAAAAGCGCTTTGGGTATTGGTCATGCGGGCCACCCGGCCATCCAGGCCATCTAGCACCATGGCGACAAAGATGGCAATGGCGGCCATGGTGAAGCGCCCATCCATCGCTGCGAGAATGGCGTAAAAGCCAGAGAAAAGGGCTGCGGTGGTGAAGAGGTTAGGCAGGAGATAGATCCCCCGGCGGGGTGGCCGGGGGAGGGGGGCAGGCTGATTTTCAGGGGTTTCGTGCTGCATAAGTTCCTTATTACATAATTACATATTAGGAAGTGTAAAGAAGACCCGAGTACCGACATTCGGTGTACTCTCAATCCAGATCCGTCCGCTGTGGCGCTCGACGCACTCTTTGGCCAGCAGTAGCCCCATGCCGCTGGTCAGTTCACCGCGTGAGCCGATCTTTTTAACCTCTCGATTCAGAGTAAAGAGGGTCGCCAACTGCTCCTCTCCGATGCCGCAGCCATCATCCTCCACGCAGATCACCAGTTCGGTGTCATCGGGCTGGGCGCTGATGCGGATAGTTCCCCCAATCTCGCAATACTTGATGGCATTGGCAATCAGATTGCGCAAAATCGACTGGGTCATCTCCAGATCAGCGAGAATGCTGCTCTGCTCGGGGATTTCGAGTGACCACTGCAACGCTTTCGGGGCGGCATCCGAGGTGAACAGGGTGACGATCTCCTCGGCAATCGGCGCTAGCTCCAGCACGTCGGGGTGAAAACTGGCGATACCGGCCTGAATGCTGGAGTAGCCGAGGAGATTTTGCACCAGGCTGTCGAAACTGGCGGCAGAGTGGTTAAGCAGGCGGAGATTTTCTCGTAGCTCTGCAATGGACATCTGCTCAAACTCCTCAATCATCAGATCCAGGAAACTACGCACGCTGCGCATCGGGATCTTCAGGTCGTGGGAGAGGATCGAAAGAAAGTGATCCTTGGCTCCATTGAGCTGTTCCAGCTCTAGCTCTCGGCTACGCAGACGCAGGTGGGTATTGACCCGGGCGCGTAGCTCCTCGACCTGAAAGGGTTTGGTTACATAGTCCACGCCGCCAGCACGAAACCCTTTGATAATGCTGTCGGTGTCGGCCTTGGCGGTGATGAAAATGATCGGTATTTCGTAGGTTTCGGGGTTGGCCTTAATGCGGGCGCAGACCTCGAAGCCATCCATGCCTGGCATCATGATATCGAGCAAGATCAGGTCGATCTGTTCACCGGAGACCGCCTCCAGAGCGCTCTCTCCATCCTCCGCGAAGCGGAGTTGATAGCCTTCCGACTCCAGGGTATTAGCTACAACCTGTAAGTTTTCTGGTATATCGTCAACAATAAGAATCTTCCGTTCGCTATATTCGATCATCTGCGCACTCCCCAAGGATCAGTCTCTTCCATGTATGATACGGGAACCGAGTAAAATTTTCCCGTAACTTTGATAAACGCACGGCTCAAGTCCGTGGCGTAGTCGTCACTCCATCGCTCAAACCCATTCTAATCAATCTTTTGACCTCTTTCATTCGATACCCCTTGGCAAGTTCTTGCAGCTTGTGATAGAACAGACGACAGCACTCGCTCTCCTGCTGTGCGCTGCGGCTCTCTTCCACGATCTGCTGTAGCCTGCCGTTGCGGGCGAGTTGGTCTAGCTGGTGCAGCACCTCCGGATCGGGAAAGTGAAGTGGCTCCTCCTCGCTCCAGGTCAGTGGTGAGTGGGTGGGATCGGCATAGATCCACGCAATGCTGCTGTGCTGCTGAATGAGCGCAAAGAGGTGGGAGAAGTTGACCGGCTTGGGGATGAACGCGTTGCATCCGGCATCTATGCAAGCCTGCTGCTGCTCGGCGAAGACCGAGGCGGAGATCCCGATGATGACGCTCTCCTGCATCTCTGGAAAGGTGCGCAGTTGCTGGGTGCATTGGTTGCCGTCCATGCCGCCGGGTAGAATGTAGTCCATAAGAACCACCGCTGGTTGTATCTGTTGGCACAACGGTAGCGCCTCTTCGCCGCTGCACGCCTCGTAGACCTGAAAGCCGAGGGGGGCGAGACCGTCACGCAGCAGGGCGCGGTTGGTGGGGTTGTCATCGACGATTAGCAGAGTAGGGGAGAGGTTACGAAAGCCGACCACCACCGGGGCCTCTGCTAAGGAGCACTCGGTAGTCACTTCGCTTGCGCTGTAGTATTCGACCACCGGAACCTCAAACCAGAAGAGGCTCCCCGCTCCCGGTTCGCTCTCCACCTCCAGCCGCCCCTCCATCATCTCCACCAGCCGCTCGGTAATCGGCAGCCCCAACCCGGTTCCCTCTTGAAAGGATTGGTCGCCAACCTGACGAAACGGTTCAAAAATATGGCGCAGGTCGCTGCTGGCGATACCGCGCCCGCTGTCGCGTATATCGCAGCGCAACATTCCGGGTTGCCAGCTTACCCGAAAGTGGACTCCTCCCTGATCGGTGAATTTAATGGCGTTGCCGAGCAGATTGAAGAGGATTTGGCGCAGCCGCTTCTCATCAAGTTCGATCTGGTGGGGAAGTTTGGGGTCTACTTCTAGGGTAAAAGCGATGTGCTTCTCTTCGGCGCGGAGCTTAAACAGCCCCACCAGGTCGTGAAGGAAGCTGCGAATATCGCAGCGTGAGATGAGCAGATCCATGCGTCGCGCCTCGATTTTGGAGAGGTCGAGGATGTCGTTAAGCAGGGTTAGCAGGTGCTGGCCACTGCGCTCAATGATCTGCGCCTTGGCGCGGTGGGCCTCGCTGATTTCCGACTCTCGCTGGAGCAGTTGGGCGTAGCCGAGGATGCCGTTGAGCGGGGTGCGCAGTTCGTGGCTCATGCTGGCGAGAAAGGTGCTTTTGGCCGAGTTGGCGTTCTCCGCAGCCTCTTTGGCGGCACGCAGTTCGGCACCGGTGATGTCGCGTTCCAGCACCGCGCCGACCCAACGCGCCAGCAGCCGGATGAACTCCAGATCGGTGTCACTAAAGCGGACTCCATGGGGGTGTTGCGAGGCGAAGTTGATCGCCCCGTAGCACTCGTTGCGTACCCATAACGGGGCGGCGATGTAGGCGTGCCAGTCGAGGCAGCGGGTGCAGTGCTGCGGCTCCTCGCTCAGGTTGGTGATGGCCACCACATCCTGCTCGCTAAACACCCGGGCGCAGCAGCTCCCCTCCAGCGGAATGCGCTGCGTCGCGAGTTCTTCCAGCCGCATCCCCTCTGGAGCGTGCTGGGCGAGCAGTTGCAGTACATCCGGTTCCAGGCGACCGATAAACCCGATCTCCATTTTGAGGTGGGCCGTCCCCAGCTCCAGCACGGAGCGGAGTTGGGTGGCGGTGTCGAGGTGGGCTTGCGAGGCGATGTCATTTAGCCCGCGCAGGCGGGCGTGCTGGCGCAGCAGATCCTCCTGCGCCTGCTTGTGGTCGGTGAGGTCGTAACCGGCGATGGTAACCCCCTCAATCGTGCTGCCGCTATAGATTGGGCGGAAGTGGTACTCCAGATAGCGCCGCTTTCCCTGCAGATCACTCCAGTGGGCGATGCTGAAGTGCTCATCCGCCAGCGCCCGTCGGTAGTGTCCCTGCCAAAGGTGACTGGTGATCACTGCCGGGTCATCACTCTCCTCATCGGCAGGCGTGGGGCTATCTAGATGGATCTCGCCAAAGGTCTCAATAAAGCGGGAGTTGGCCGCGATCAACTGCAACTGCTGGTCAACCGACCAGATCAGGCTGTCGGAGTTTTCCAGTAGCGCGAGCATGTTGGCCTGCTGGCTCTGAAGCGCCCGCTGGGTCTGCTTGACCAGGGTAATATCTTGCAACCCGAAAATGCGGTAGAGCGGGCGACCGTCGGGGTCGCTGACCAGCACCGCATCGACGAGGACGGGAAAGGCGGTGCCGTTGCGGTGTAGACTCTCCGCTTCAAAGACGTGGTGGCCCTGCTGATTGATCCTTTGCAGATGTTCGCGTACCTGCTCCACCGAGTCGGGGGAGAAGAGCTGGGTCAGCTCCTCATCACGCAGTTGCGCCCGCTCCCAGCCGTGCATCCGGGCGAAGGCGGGGTTCACTGCGTCGAGGCGAGTGGTGAGGCCGACGCTCATTGCGATCCCCCACTCGGCGTTCTCAAAGACCTGTTTCCAGCGATAGAGATCAGCCTCGGCCTGTTTGCGTTCGGT
>SLIM01000070.1 GCA_007135625.1 Gammaproteobacteria bacterium | reverse complement strand
GCGATGGAGTCGGGTACCTTTGTCAGCGAACTGCTGGTGGCAGGTCTTGATGTGCGCTACCTCCTGGTTGGCGATGACTTCCGCTTTGGGCGCGGGCGTAGCGGCGACATTACAGCGTTGCGGCAGGCCGGGGCGGTACATGGCTTTGGGGTGGAGAATATGAACTCCTTTCTGGTAGGCGATGAGCGGGTTAGCAGTACCCGCATTCGTGAATCGCTCGCCGCCGGTGATCTGGAGCGGGCCGCTTGCTATTTGGGACGTCGCTACGCCATCTGCGGACGGGTGGCGCACGGTGCTAAGCGGGGACGGACCATCGGCTTTCCCACTCTCAACATCAACCTGCAGCGCCGCGTCTCCCCACTGCGCGGGGTCTTTGCAGTAATGGTATATGGTATTGAGCGAGCGGCGCTACCCGGAGTTGCCAATATCGGAGTTCGTCCCACCTTGCAAGGGGATCCCCGCTATCTGCTGGAGAGCCATCTGTTCGATTTTAACGACTCACTCTACGGAAAACACCTACGGGTCGAATTTCATCACTATCTACGCCATGAACAGCGCTTCGCCTCCTTTGAGGCGCTACGCCGTCAAATCGTTGAGGATGCCCGCCGCGCCCGCGCCCTGCTGCATCGCTGAAGAGGCCTTAGCTCAAGGTTGGCGGAACATTCAAGTTCGCCGCGCCCGCGCCCTGCTGCATCGCTGAAGAGGCCTTGGGTGCCGCGACAAAAAACACTCTACTCCAAGCTCCATGGATTCTTCTCTTCCGGAGAGAGTGATCTCCTCTTTTCTGATTTAGGAGCAGAAGCAGGAGCAGGAGAGGAAGAGGGTGAATCCCCCGATACCCCTTTGCTCTGGGTTAGCGCCCGCAGGGAGAGCAGATCGAACATCGGAAAATCGGGGTTCGGGAGATTCCCACCGCGCTGCCGAAGCCCAAACTCGTAAGCCTCAAAGGAGCGCGACTCTTCCACCGGCCAGCCATTAAAGGCAATCGGGATCTTCACCTCATTAAAAAGCAGCATAACCCTGGCATCCCGCAGCGTTGGCAGATGATCGAGCATGAGCAAGGTCTTACCACTGCGTGCATGCTCCGCAATTAAGCAGGGCTGATCGAGTGACTGGTTTACCCCGGCAAACTGAAAACTGGCCACTTCGGGGTTGTGCGCAATCATCAGCACCCCACAGGAGATGCGGTGCTCATCCAGCTCACGCACCCAGCGCACCACCCCCAGGGTAAAGCCCGACTTATGCCGCTCACGCAGCGAGAGCAGATCCCCGATGCGTAGCCGTAGCGCCTTCTGGTGGTAGATCTCCATGCGATAGCCACTGCGTGAAAAATCCTTCACACAAGCTGAATAGAGGGCATAGAGCGGCTTCACCTTCTCCTCTGGCGGCGCACTACTCTCGCCTAGCTCTCCACCTCCACTTCGCACACCATCCAACTGCAATTTCGCCTCGCCCTGCTCTCCTATTGAAGCACGCCGCTCAGTGATAGCCGCCCAAGGGTTAGCTGACTGCAATCTCGCCTCGCCCTGCTCTCCCATTGAGTCGGCAAATCTCGCCTCCAACGCGCTGCTGCTGATCTCCGTAAAGAGGCGCTTTGATTGGGTCGTTGGCTCTGCAGGGGGATCGTTCAGCGGCGTAAGGTGGAGACTCGACTCTCCCGCCTGAAGTGCTGCATGGAGTCCTTTGATACCCACCACCAGATCGATCTCCTGCCGTTGCGCCTCTTTGCGTTCGCTACGGTGATCAGTACGTTTGGGTCGCCCCTTCCAGTGGTTACGAAGAGTCTCCAGGGTCGAAACGGAGAGCAATAGATCGGGCTTCACAGCAACCTGATGCGCCCCCTCACGTGCCGCTTGCAGCAGCCACTGGGTAATCTGGCGCTGCAAGAGCGAGGTGTTGATTAGTATACATTTGGCCTGTGGACACGCATCACAACATCCCGCCAGATGCCCCGGCCCCACATCCTGTGCCGAGTTAAACAGAAACGGAGTCTCTTTACGCTCGACTTTTCCCTGACAGGGGAGCAACTGAATCTTCTCTGCCCAGACCCCGGCGCTCTGATAGAGCTCTCGAATCTGACTGCTACGCAGTGAGCGCAACGGTACCAACGAGATCATCAGGATCCGCTTAATCAGATCGTGAACGCTACTCTCGGGATACTCCTTAACCCCCTCAAAATCGATCACCAGATGTTGTGCCGATAGCGCTTGAGAGGCGCTCAGCAGGCGATAGATACGCAGCCAGAAGTTGGAGCGATCTTCCAAATCGAGCAGCAATTGGTTGGTGAGGATGCGCAGGCTGTAGTAGAGGATGCGGTGCGCAACCCGCTCCCATACCTTGCGTCGCGGGTCATCCCGATTGCTGACCAGCTCGGGAGTGGAGAGCTGACGCAATACCAACTGGTAACTGATTAGGAGCAGCTCACACAGCTCATCCGACATCTTCGCCGCATTGCGCGCACTCGGGGCGAGAGGAAAGTGGGCATCGGCGTAGTACTTCTCCAGATTGCGCAACACCAGCGCCACGCTCGGACCGATCTGCTCCAGAAAGTCAAAATGGTGGCGCAGCACGAGCTGCTGGTTATTCAGCTCTTTGACCACAGTATAGAGCATTCGAGCAGCGGCTCGAATATCACTCAGAGGCAGGGTGCGGAGCCACTCCGCAGAGATCTTTCGATTGGAAAAATCCATTTTCTATTATCCTTGGAAAAATGTAACTACCTACTCCAGCGCCTTGGGTTTGACCCGAACTGAGGTACCCCTTGCGTGGGGTGGCTCTTCAGGCCACCTGTCGCCCTCAGGACGATCCACGCTACCTTTTTGAGGCGACAGCGCACCGCCCAAAACATCATTCTAAAGCGTACTCCTAGGGACAGGGGGTCTGCTCTGTCCGAATCCAGATCTTATTAAACCCAACCACGACCACTTCAGCCGGGGATACACACTGCCCTTTTGGTAGCTCCCCAATAGTGCGCGGCGTACTACCAAAAATGCGTCCTACCAGCGTTCCGGTAAAGCCACTGAAGTGCTGTTCACGAACCACCAGATCACGAACTGACCGTAACACCACAACGGAAGGGCGCTCTAACAGATCGGCATAGGTTCCACGAGCAAAGGAGAAGTTCCACTCTGTCGGACTCCCCTCATGCCCAAAGTAGACCCAACCCTCCTTCACCGTTTGCGGTAGCGATTGCGCGTGGAGACTCTGAATCGGGGAGAGTGAAGAGAGTCCTCGCGACTCTACCCCACCACTCTTTACCAGATCAAAGGCCAATAACAGAATAACAAAACCGATGACGCAGGCAACAACCCCTGCCGTATAAGGCACCGAGATCTTATGCCCGGCTACGATCACCTCAATACGGGTATGCTCTGATCTCCCCTCTACTGCCTTGGAGCCAAACAGCAGTAGACCTAAACCAGAAATCAGGAAGAGCGATGCCAGGAAGATCGCGACATAGACAAAGAGTTCGATGAGATTCATAGTGATGTAGCTGAAAGCAGAAAATAGAGAACAGAAGAGAGAGAAGATGAAGAGCGCAGCCATGGTGCCATCTATCCGGCAACATGAATCTACACTACTCATCTCTCAGACCTATCAAGCAAAAAGTTGTGCAATGAGCAATCAGCCTATAGTAACGACTTCTTCAAATAACGTCAATAATATAAAGAAAGGTTGTTGCCTGAGCAATCGGGTTCCACGTGGAACATCTTCAGCAGAAAGAGCTAGAGAGGGAGCAAAAAGGTTCCACGTGGAACATCTTCAGTGGGAAGAGCTAGAGAGAGAGCGCAGCAAGGTTCCACGTGGAACATCTTTAGCAGGAAGAGCTAGAGAGAGAGCGGCAAGGTTCCACGTGGAACATCTTCAGCAGGAAGAGCTAGAGAGGGAGCGCAGCAAGGTTCCACGTGGAACATCTTCAGCAGGAAGAGCTAGAGAGGGAGCAAAAAGGTTCCACGTGGAACATCTTCAGCAGAAAGAGCTAGAGAGAGAGCGCAGCAAGGTTCCACGTGGAACATCTTTAGCAGGAAGAGCTAGAGAGAGGAAGCAAAAAGGTTCCACGTGGAACATCTTCAGCAGAAAGAGCTAGAGAGAGAGCGCAGCAAGGTTCCACGTGGAACATCTTCAGCAGGAAGAGCTAGAGAGAGTGCGGCAAGGTTCCACGTGGAACATCTTTAGCAGGAAGAGCTAGAGAG
>SLIM01000198.1 GCA_007135625.1 Gammaproteobacteria bacterium | reverse complement strand
GTTTTAAGGGTTAAGGGTTAAGGGTTAAGTTTTAAGGGTTAAGGGTTAAGGCAGGGACGATAAGCGCCCCTTAAAACTTAACCCTTAAAACTTAAACCTTAAAACTTAACCCTTCCCCCTTAACCCTTCCCCCAATCCATGGCGCGAGGGAACGTACCCGTCCACACTGCGCGAGGTGGCGTAGTAGGTGGTCGGTGAGGACGATGGCGACCATCGCTTCGACAATCGGGGTGGCGCGAATGCCGACGCAGGGGTCGTGCCGTCCTTCGGTCACTACCTCGACCGGCTCGCCGGCGAGGTTGACGCTGCGCCCTGGAATGCGAATGCTGGAGGTCGGTTTAAACGCTACGCGGGCGCGAATCGTCTGCCCGGAGGAGATTCCGCCGAGGATGCCGCCGGCGTGGTTGGAGAGAAAGCCGTCGGGGGTCATCTCATCGCGGTGTTCGCTGCCGCGCTGCTCGACACAGGCGAAGCCGTCGCCAATCTCTACCCCCTTGGCGGCGTTGATGCTCATCAGGGCGTAGGCCAGTTCGGCATCAAGGCGGTCGAAAATCGGCTCGCCGAGTCCCGGCGGCACCCCTTCGGCGACCACTTCAATGAGTGCGCCGACGGAGTCGCCCGCTTTGCGCAGTGCGTCCATGTAGCGCTCCAGCTCTTCGATCTTGCTGGCATCAGGGCAGAAGAAGGGGTTGCGCTCCACCTCTTCCCAGGCGAACTGCTCGGCGCGAATCGCGCCTAACTGCGTTAGATAGCCGCGCACTTCGATCCCATGCTCTAGCTGCAGGTAGCGCTTGGCAATCGCGCCTGCGGCGACCCGCATCGCGGTTTCGCGTGCCGAGGAGCGCCCGCCGCCGCGATAGTCGCGGATCCCATATTTATGCAGATAGGTGTAGTCGGCATGGCCGGGACGGAAGCGATCCATAATCTCGCCGTAGTCTTTGGAACGCTGGTCGGTGTTCTCAATCAGCAGCCCAATCGGGGTGCCGGTAGTGACCCCCTCGAACACCCCGGAGAGAATGCGCACCTGATCCGCCTCGCGGCGCTGGGTGGTGTGGCGCGAAGTGCCTGGTTTGCGTCGGTCGAGGTCGCGTTGCAGATCGGCCTCGCACAGCGGCAACCCCGGCGGGCAGCCATCGACGATACAGCCTATCGCCGGGCCGTGGCTTTCGCCAAAGGAGGTGACCGTAAAAAGCTTTCCGATCGTGTTTCCCGACATACTTTCGCCCCTTGAATGTGGACTTACAACGTTGCCGGACGCAGGGCGCAGAGCTGCCCCCGGCGGGCCTGAATCAAGCGCTCCAGAGTCGCGCCATAGCGCTCTATCTCCTCCGCCGTGCGCTGCTCGGTAGCGCAGACCAGCAGCGCATTGTCTCCCAGTTCGGGGTAGTCACGCCCTAGCGCGAAACCGCCTAAAATACCGTGCGCCGCTAATCCCTCCAGCAGCTCCGCTGCCGGCAGTGGCAGGCGCAGCGCCTGCTCGTGGAAGATCGGCCCGCTCAACAGCGGCTCGACTCCGTCAATGGCGCACAGCCGCGCACGCAGTTGCAGCGTGTTGCGGTGCGACTCGAGTGCGGTCTGCTCCAGCCCGCGCGCCCCCATCAGGGCGATATGAATGGTTGCGGCGGTGACCATCAGCCCCTGATTGGTGCAGATGTTAGAGGTCGCCCGCGAGCGGCGAATATGCTGCTCCCGCGCCTGCAGGGTGAGGACAAAACCGGTTTTCCCCTCCAGATCGACGGTGCGCCCGACGATCCGCCCCGGCATTTGGCGCACCAAACTCTGACGGCTGGTGAGAAAGCCGAAGTAGGGGCCGCCGGAGGCGAGAGGGATTCCCAGCGGCTGCCCTTCGCCACAGGCGATATCGACCCCCGCTTCGCCCCACTCTCCCGGCGGTTTGAGCAGTGCCATCGCTAACGGATTGACCACGCCAATGGTCAGCACCTGCTGCCCACGCGCCCAGTCACTGAGTGCATCGACCTCTTCCAGCACCCCGAAGAAGTTGGGCTGCGGAATCACCAGCGCGGCAATATCTTCACCCGCCCAGCGCTCCAAGGCGTTGCGGTCGATCCGCCCGCTGCTTGGTTCGCACGGGATCTCAAGGAGTTCAATTTGTTGGTTGTGAACGAGCGTTCGGGCGACCTGGCGATAGGCCGGGTGGAGCGTGCGCGGCAGCAGTACCCGGCGACTTTCGGAGCGCCGATTGGCGCGTACTGCCATGAGAATCGCCTCTGCCAAGGCCGATGCACCGTCATAGAGTGAGGCGTTGGAGACCTCCATGCCGAGCAGTGCGGTCATCATCGACTGGTACTCGTAGAGCAGTTGCAGCGTTCCTTGACTCGCTTCGGCTTGGTAGGGGGTGTAGGCGGTATAAAACTCCCCCCGGCTGGCGATACGGTGTACCGCCGCTGGGATAAAGTGGTCGTAGGCACCGGCGCCGATAAAGCAGACTCCGCCACGGTCGGCAGCCGCCCGCTGCTCCATCAACTGCATCATCTCGCGCTCACTGCGCGGCGGCCGCTCCGGCTGGGTGGGGCGGTAGCGCAGCGCGGCAGGCACCTCTTCGAACAACTGCTCGATCTCGGTGACACCGAT
This sequence comes from Gammaproteobacteria bacterium, assembly GCA_007135625.1. Classification (GTDB taxonomy): domain Bacteria; phylum Pseudomonadota; class Gammaproteobacteria; order Chromatiales; family Chromatiaceae; genus SLIM01. The sequence goes on along the minus strand of SLIM01000198.1, from coordinate 1,606 downwards.
TTGCGCTAACATTTGCGCTGTCTCTTCTTCGGTATGGGGGATGAAGGGCATTGCGGCTCACTCCCTGACGCAACCGCTATCGTTGATAGGATAGTGCGAGAGAACCGGGGAGGAGCGTAGCGGTGCCGCCGCCGGTGAGAGGGTTGCGGGTACGCTGTTCACGTTGCAGACCGGTGACTGGCGATGGCGAGCATCATCCCTCCTCTTCCAGCAACTTGGCATACCCCTTGGCATCCAGTAGCCCCTCCAGTGCCGCCGGATCATCCAGCCGGATGCGCACGATCCACCCTTCGCCGTAGGGGTCTTCGTTGACCTGCTCCGGGGAGCCGTTCAGCGCCTCATTGACGGCAACAACTTCGCCAGCAAAGGGGCTGAAGAGGTCGGAGGCGGCTTTTACCGACTCGACCACCCCGATCTCTCCCTCCGCCACGATCCGACCGCCCACCTGCGGCAGATCGACGTAGACCAGATCGCCCAATTGCTCTTGAGCAAAAGCGGTAATCCCCAGGGTCACACTCCCATCTCCCTCATCTCGCACCCACTCGTGCGAAGGGCTATATTTCAAGGTATCGGGTAATTCACTCATCTCTACTCCACGGGACTCTGCCCATTCGTCTATACCAATTTTTTTCGGAGGGCAGGAGAGCGCCCACCAGATCTGCGCTGGCTATACTACAGCAACCGTTATTTCAAACCAACCCAAATCTACTGATCGTTAACTGCAAGCCGTTATGGTTTTCGGCAGGCGGGAGGGGGTTTTGATCGGTATCCATGGTGATGCTGGCGAACCACTTATCAGCGGCGCGGGAAATCGTGGCGGTCTGCAACCTCCCAAAAGCCCGGTGCAGCGCCTTGTTAGGGCGCATTGTACGGCCCAAGGAAACGCTCGCCATTGAAATGAATAAGGTGTGAAGGAGCGTCGGCTACCCAGACCTCAGTTTCCCACGCAATATCGCCAAGGTATCTCCCCATGACGGCCCGGTTTGGGAAGGCCGTGACGTAGACCAGCCCGGCGGTCGATCCGGCAAACAGCGCTGCCAGCTCGGCGTGACGCTTGCCATCGACCGGGCCGTGACTGGTGACGGACTCGACCAGCAGCAGCCAGTTTTTCGCGGTGAAGTGCAGCACCACATCAGGCATCTTGCCGTGTGTATCTACATCTACGCCCAGGTCAGCCAGCAAGGGCGCGTCGAAGTAGCCCCACTTGTCGCCCGTGTCGCCAGCATAGATCAGCACACTACCAGGCGCGAAGCGCGGGGCAAAGTCCTCGATGATGGCGCGGATTAGCTCGCTATGCTCGCCGGGGCTGAGGGTGATTCCCTTACCCGGCACAATCTCGACCGGGATACGGTTCTGCTCGCGCTCCTTGGCGTAGCGGGCAACCAGCGTTTCCCGCTCGGCCAAATAGGCGGTCAGGCTGTCGTGCCATGCGGGTGTGCCGAAGGTGCGCAACAGGGCCAGCACGGCCGGTTCGATCTGATAGACGGCTTTCGGGCTGTTCACCGGACGGTCGGGCTTGTCCGGGTTGTAAAGGGCGATGCCAGCATCGCAGAACTGGTGCATGGTCTGACGGCGGAACGTCTCGCGGGTGTTCGGTGCGTACTCC
>SLIM01000066.1 GCA_007135625.1 Gammaproteobacteria bacterium | reverse complement strand
GCTCAAACTCCCGCTCTCCAACCCCTTCGTCGATCGCGATGCCTACCGCGCCTCGTGGGAGCTACTCGCCCGCTACGAAGATCCCGCCAACGTAGTGGTCATCACCGCCGACCGCCTGGCCCGCTGGATTCGCCGCGACTTTCCGCGCTACCAGCGGGAAGCGAGCGCGATTAAAAACATCACCACCCCGGCGCGGCTAGCGCGTGCCCTCACCCTCTACCACAGCGTAGTCCTCCCCGCCTCCGCCAATGACGACCTCGCTTTTCTGGAAAGCCTTGCCGAAAAATCGCGCATCCGCCTCTTCGCCAACGCCGGCTGCGCCTACCGCTGCCCCGCCAAAGTCTGCTACAGCGCCTTTGGCCGCAGCAACCGCAACCAACCGATCACCCAAGCGCAAACCTGCTCCCAGCAGTTCACCGACCACCGCAGCCAGTTCACCCACTTTGACACTAAGCTCTTTGAAGAGATGGGTTTTCACCGCTTCAAACTGGTTCGCCAAGTCGGCACCACCGGGGCGTAACCGGTTTTCTAGGCTCTAGGTTCTAGGCTCTAGGTTCTAGGTTCTAGGCTCTAGGTTCTAGGTTCTAGGTTACCCCTCGTTCCCAAGCTCTGCTTGGGAACGCCTACCCGGCAAGCTCTGCTTGCCCTCACCGTCCCTGCGACTCGTCCTCCCCTTCTCCCCCACTCGCCAAGCAGAGCTTGGCAGACAGGCGTTACCAAGCAGAGCTTGGTAACGAGACAGCTTGGTAACGAGACATACCTCTTGCTGCATCTGTGGTGGTAGCGTCTCGAAGGTAGCGCTCATGGCCAGATCACTCCCGTAGCGGGGTTGTAGTAGCCGAGCCGCTCCATCGTCGGCCCGTGGTGGTGAAGAATCTGCTCGACCTGTGCGGGGGTTAAAACCTCCCGCCACTCTCCCGGTTGCCCTTTGCGAAAAAACCGCTCATGCTTCGTGGACTTCTCCCCAAAACCGGCCCGCTGCTCTTGGCGTTGCAGCTCTTCCAGGCGGCAGAGTTCGAGTGCGCGGGCGATCTGCTCGCTGCTGTAGGCAAGGCCGAGAGAGGCGACGGCGCGGGAGAAGCTCGCCAGCGGTTGGGCCACCATCTCTTCGTAGCGCAGCAGCTCGCAGCGCAGCCCGGAGTCGAGCCAACTGCTGACGTGGCCGCTCCAGTCGCACAGGCGCTGGCGGAGTTGCAGGTGGAGGCGGTGGTGGGTTTTGCAGAGGGCGAAGTCGGGGTTGCAGAGCGCCGTCATGCTCTCCGCTAGCGCGATTCCGCGATGGGCGGCAAACGAAGGGACAATATCAAGCGGGTTGCGCACCAAGTAGAGCACCCCTCGGGTGATCTCCTGCGGGGTGTGGGGCTGGCCATCGGGGGTGGGGAGCCAGGCATCGTGAATCTTGAGGTAGAGATCCTCCTCGGCGTGGCGGACTAGCTCGCGGTAGAGCGCCGGGCGTAGGTTCTCGGCCTGCGCATGGGTGAGATCGGCGGCGGAGATCCCGGTGTAGCGGTCGAAAACCTTGCGATCACCGGCAGTGCCTATGCGCAGCGGCAGATTATTAATAGCGACCGGCTCCTCGCGACCGCTTATCAGTTGGGCGAGGAAGATGCGCAGCCAAGTGTTGCCCGATTTGGGGTAGGAGGCTAGCCAGTAGATGGCGGGCATCAACGGCGCTCCTGCTCCAGATGGGCATGCAGCAGCGCCAGCCCCTGCGGCCACTGTTGGTGGTCGATGGGGCGGTGGAAGCGGTGGAGGGTGACGGCGCGGGCGAGGGCGACGCAGTGGAGGTAGTGCGCTTTGGTCAGCCCCATGGCGGAGAGAAAGAGGGGGCGGTAGCTCTGTTCGCGCAGTAGCGCTACCGCCTGCTGGGCCGCTACTGGATGGATGCCGGGGGGGTGGGCGGAGTCGCTACGGTGGAGCAGGTAGATGCGGCGCAGCGGCAGCGGCTCCAGCGGCGGTTCGCTAATCGGGGCGTGGTACTTCTCCAGCTCGCTGTGGGCCTTGGGTAGGGTGGCGGGGTCGAGGCCGAGGGCGTGAAGGGCATCGGCCCAGAGCTTCATCCGAATTGCGCCGGGGTAGGCCCAGGGGGTACCCTGCTGGTCGATGCGGAGGATTGCGACATCGTCGCATAGCACCGGGGCGGCGTGGTGGTGGTGGAGCCAGGCGGCGAGGGTCGATTTGCCCGCTCCCGAGGGGCCGGTGAAGGCGACTGCTTGGCCGTGGAGGTTGACCACGCTGGCGTGTAGCGGTACCAGGCCGCGCTGCATTAAGCAGGCTCCTAGCGCCGAGCCGAGGAGGAAGAGGGCGAGGTTGGCGGTGGGGGTCGCGGGTACGACTTGGTAGGTGATGCGGCACCCCTCTTCTACCAGATAGCGCCCCACCTGCGGTACGTTGAGGAGGAAGCGCTGCCCCTCGATTTGGTAGGTCGGCCCGCTGGCGGTGGGGTTGGCGAACCGCTCCGGCACTTCGCCGGGGGCGATGGTAATATCCGCCGCTGGCGGGGGGGCGATGGCCCGCAGGTTGGGCAGTTCCAGGGTCGAGGCGAGGGTGAGTCCGCCGACGTGGTAGTGGTGGTGCAGCGTCAAGGCTCTTCTCGGGGTTGTCGTTCGGTTGTGAATGCCATGGGGCGCTATCATAGCCCTAATGGGGGATTGATAGCAAGCACGCTCCATCGACCGCTACCGGGAAGCGAGTTTCGCTAGGCTCGGTAGACTTGATCATGACCACCGATATCCACCAAAACAATCTCTTTCTCCAGCATCGTAAAATGCAACACAACTCGATAGCTAATGTTAATGGATACAGAGTGCAGAGCGGAGAGACGCCCCTCCAGCTTATGTAAACGAAGGGATGGGTGATGTGGATTAACCTCTAGTAACTCCAGCGTTTTTTGGTACTGACTGCGCACCTCAGGATGCTTATGTAAAAACTTCTTAGCCCGCTTTACATAGCTTGCCGGATAGAGGATTCTATAGCTCATCGGCCAAGCGCTTTACATGTTCCGCCACACTCTCTATATTGTAACGTCCCGCCGCCACATCTGCCCTCGCCTCTTGCAAAGCCCCAACCAGCTCATATTCACGCAGCCGCTGATAGGTCTCCAGCGCCATCACCACATAGCGATCCTCCCCGCCCACCGAAATAATAACATCCTCGGCATCCTTTAATCGCTCTTCGACCGAAGAGACTCCCTGGGCCTTCAACTCATGCGCTGTTAAGGTACTCATCGCAAAACTCCCACAAAACACCACTTACCATTTATCCCAACGAGCCATCAAGCAAAGCTGGGTAACGAGACACGAAAAAACTCACCCTTCCGGCCTGGCAAACCACTGCCCCACCTTGCGCAGCGGCTTACACCACAGCGTCCAGGGGTAGGGACGCAGGCCGTTGAGCGCCCACGCCTTGCGATCCATGCGGTTGGCGCGTAGGCGATTGGCCAGGGAGGCGCTGCTCACTCCGCCGCTACGCATGTGGACTAGCACCTCGGGGAGGTAGGCCACCCCCACCCGGTGGCGCAGCAGTAGGCGCAGCATCAATTCGTAATCGGCAGCGGAACCCAGCTCTAGGCTAAAGGCTCCATAGCGCTGATAGAGCGCACGCCGGACAAAAAAGGTGGGATGGGGCGGCATCCAGCCCCAATAAAAATGCTCGGGACGATAACCCCCCGCCCGCCAGTAGCGTACCACCCGCTGGCCCTCTTCGCGATCCACATAGCAGAGGTCGCCGTAGCAGACCTCTACCTGCGGATCGGCAAAGAGCGCCGCTACCCGTGCCAGCACCTCGGGGTGGGGGTAGTAGTCATCGGCGTTCAAGATTCCCACCACCTCCCCCCGCGCCAGCTCCAGCGCCCGGTTCATTGCGGCGTAAAGACCCTTGTCCGGCTCCGAGATTACCACCGCCAAGCGCTCGCGGTAGCCCTCCAGCAGCGCCAGCGTGCCGTCGCTAGAGCCGCCATCCTTGACCACCGCCTCCACCTCTACCCCGCGCTGCCCAAGTACCGAGTCGAGGCAGGTGGCGAGGGTTTTTTCCGCATTGAGGGTCACGGTGATCACCGACATCGAAACCATTGACCTCTCCTTGTGATTTGGCTTGTTGTTGTTTTGGCTGGGGTGGCGTGGCCGAGTGAACGGGTGCGACTCAAAGTGAAGCTTTGGGCAGTACGGCACGATTTCGGCAGGAGGTCTTGGGTCGCTTATCATGTTGAGCATATTGCCAAGG
>SLIM01000009.1 GCA_007135625.1 Gammaproteobacteria bacterium | reverse complement strand
CGCGAAACTCAATGCCGAGGGCGAAGATGCGTTCCAGTTCGCGATCCACGACCTCGTCGGGGAGGCGGTAGTTGGGGATGCCGACGCGCAGGGTGCCGCCGCCGAGTGGGAAGGCATCAAAGAGGGTGACGTTAAAGCCTTGGCGCAACATGTGGTAGGCGTTGGTGATCCCGGCTGGCCCTGCGCCGACCACCGCGACACGCGGGGCATCGGCGGAGGGACGACGCACCGAGTAGTCCCACCCTTCGCGCAGGGCAAGGTCGCCGAGGAAGCGCTCGACCCCATGAATCGAGATCGCCTGATCGAGCTGTTTGCGGTTGCAGGCGGTTTCGCAGGGGTGGAGGCAGACCCGCCCGGTGCAGGCGGGCAGCGGATTGGCGGCGACGATGGTCTCCCAGGCCGCCTTAAAGTCGCCCTCTTCGACCCGTGCCAGGTAGGCTTGGGCATCTTCACCCGCCGGGCAGGCGTGGTGGCAGGGGGCTGCGTAGTGGTGGTGGACGGGGCGCTGAACGCGCCAACTGCCGGTTTTAAAAGAGAGGGTGGTGCCGGGTAAGGCATAACCGCCACGTGGATAGAGCATGTTCGGTTCTCCCGCGATTACAGATCGTGGTTCAAATCAGTGGCATCGGTGGCCGCTGCTCCGCCTAGGCGGAGCGGACCCCTTCACGCTGGACACGGTTGATGCCGCTGCTGTCGTGGCGATCAACCCCCTGCCCGGCGAGGCCGAAAGTGGCGATGTTGTGGTCGGCTAGCGCCTGCAGGTGTTCCAGCTCTTCACGCGCCTTGTAGTGATCCTGAAACAGGTGGCGGAAGCGCCCCTGGGCTTTCAGGTAGTCGATTACCGGCTTGGGTTCGCGAATTGGCAGCACCCCGGTAAGCTGGCCGCGCTCCAGCTCGATGATCGGAAAGAGGCCGGTTTCGACCGCTAGCCGTCCGACTGCGATGCTCTCCTCTCCCTCGGTTCCCCAGCCGAGTGGGCAGGGGCTGTGGATCTGCAGGAAGGTCGGCCCCTCGATTTCCATTGCCCGGCGTACTTTTTTGCGCAGGTCGGTGGGAAAGGCGACCGAAGTGGTGGCGGCGTAGGGGATATGGTGGGCGGCGACGATGGAGACGATATCTTTCTTCAGATGGCGCTTGCCCATCCGCTCCGCTCCTGGCGGCGAGGTGGTGGTCATCGCCGCATGGGGGGTGGAGCTGGAGCGCTGAATCCCGGTGTTCATGTAGGCCTCGTTGTCGTAGCAGACGTAGAGGACGTTGTGGCCGCGCTCCATCATCCCCGAGAGCGACTGAAAGCCGATGTCGAAGGTGCCGCCATCACCGGCGAAGGAGAGGACTTTGGTGGTCTTGCCCTGGGCTTTGAGCGCCGCCTCCATGCCGGCGGCAATGGCTCCGGCATTCTCGAACAGCGAGTGCATCCAAGGTACCCGCCACGCCGATTCGGGCCAGGGGGTGGTGAAAATCTCCAGGCAGCCGGTGGCGTTGGCGATCATCACATCGGGTCCGGCCGCCTCCATCACCAGGCGTGCCGCGAGTGCTTCGCCACAACCGAGGCAGGCGCGGTGGCCGGAGGCCAGCCCCTGAAAGCGGTGCGGGCGACGGCGTAGCTCTGCCACTTTAATGGCAATGCTGTTGCTTGCTTCATCTCTCTTCATGATGCAGTGATCCTCCTCGGATCATGATGAAAATCTTTATACATGGAGGGCGTATATGCGTTCACACCGGTTGCGCTCAACGATCTTCGTGCGGCAGCTTCTCCACCTCGACATCAAAGATGGCGAAGCGCTCACCCGGACGCTCTTCAATGCGCTCCAGCACCGCACCGAGCAGCGAGAGCGGGACATCACGCCCACCTAGCCCGACGGCGTAGCTATAGATCGCCGGGGGCTGCTCCAGCTCGCTGAGGGCGGCGCGTACCTCGCTGCCGAGAATGCCACCGCCACCCGGCGAGAGGGCGCGCTCCAGCACCACCAGCTTTTTGAGTCCGGCAGCGGCCGCTTGCAGCGCATCGACCGGAAACGGGCGGAAAGCCCGCAGCCGGATCAGGCGGACGGCATGATTCCCCTCCTCCCGCGCCTCGGCTAAGGTGCCGAAGATCGAACCCATGGTGAGTACGCCGATGGTCGCATCTTCCGGCCCCTCCTGCTGCAACAGCCCGCCGTAGTGACGACCCGAGAGGGCGGCCCACGCATCATCGGCGGCGATAATCTCGGCAGCGGCTTTGAGCAGCGCTTGATGGTGGGAGTGGCGAGCCTCGGAGAAGTGGTCGGGGGAGACCAAGGTACCCGAGCTGATCGGGCGGGCGGGGTCGAGGGTGCGGGCGAAGTGGTAGGGCGGCAGGAAGCCGTCTACCTGCTCTTGGCTCGGAATCTCTAACGGCTCCAGGGTGTGGGTGAGGGTAAAACCATCGACGCAGACCATCACCGGCAGTTCGCAGCGCTCGGAGATGAGATAGGCCTGAATGGTGGTATCGACGGCCTCTTGGTTGTCGGCGCAGTAGAGCTGAATCCAGCCCGCATCGCGCACCGCCATGGAGTCTTGCTGGTCGTTCCAGATCGAGAGCGGGGCGGAGACGGCGCGGTTGGCGCAGGTCATCACCAGCGGTACCCGAGTGCCGGCGATGTTGTAGAGTACCTCGGCCATTAGCAGGATCCCCTGGGAGGCGGAGGCGGTGTAGGCTCGCGAGCCGGCCATCACCGCGCCGAAGGCGACCGAGGCGGCGGAGAACTCCGATTCGACGCTGACAAACTCACACTGAAACTTGCCATCGGCGACCAGTTTGGAGATGTTCTCGACGATGTGGGTCTGCGGCGTAATCGGATAGGCGGAGACCACCTGGGGCCGACAGAGGGCCACGGCGTAGGCGAGTGCTTGTGAGCCTTCAAGCGCTTGCGGCATGTTGCTGCTCCTTGTTCCAGGCCCCGACTGCGAAGTAACCGGCAGCGGCGGCGATCAGTTGTTGATTCTTCTCCAGGACTTTTCCCTTGAAACGTCCCGCCAGCGAGTCGACCAGTGCCTCGACCGGAAGCACTTCGGTGAGGGTGAAAAAGGCGGCGAGCAGGGCGGTGTTGGGAACCGGTCGCCCCAGATGTTCCTTGGCCAGCGCGGTGGCTGGAATCGGGGTCATCGGACGCGAAAACTCCTCTTCCAGCTCCTCGGCGCTACGTCCCGAGTTGATCAGGATGCGCCCCTCTTCGGCGAGTCCATCCAGCACTCCGGGGACGTGCAGCAGTGCCTGATCTTGGATGATCAGGTAGTCGGGGGTGCGTACCTGGTCACGCCGCCGCACCGGTCGTTGGGATAGGCGCACGAAGGCGATCACCGGGGCGCCGCGACGCTCGGCACCGAAGGCGGGAAAAGCTTGGGCATAAAGCCCCTTTTCGATGGCGGCAGTGGCGAGCAGGTAGGCGGCAACTACATTGCCCTGCCCGCCCCGGCCATGAATTCGTACATTCAGCATATTGATGCGACTCCCAGTCGTTTCTTTGCTAAAAATGCCCTCTCCCCTCCGGGTGCGGGCGGGGTGAGGGTGCAACCGGCGCAATGCCCACTACCGGGCCACCGGGTTCTCCCCATTATACAGTATCGAACGGCACATTTTGGTACAAATGCTCCCAATTTTTACCGACATTGACCCAGTGCCACCGGTGCAGCATAGCCACTGGGTATGACAGCGCGGTGACGGCCTAGGTATTGTTGGGGTAGAGAGGTGGGTAGAAAATGCGCTGCATCTCTCTAGCCTGAATCGTACCCGTCGCCGCTCGCTTAACGCATTAACTCGGGGTGGTAAAGAGATCTCAAATCGGTTATTCTCCTCGGTTCTGTGGGTTTCTGGTTTCGTCCTCCTCAGAAGCGATGGCTGCATCCTTTACCTACCTGTTTGGGTGGATTGGGCAACGACGAGAGATTCGCTATCATGCAAATTTTTGACGATAAGGCTTTAAAGGATGCTGAATTCATTAACTGAAAAGGGCTTTGAGGTAATCGCCCTTCACCATGCGGAAGCCATTCTGGTTCATGATATGCCGGAAGCGATCACCGAGATTGAACAAGTTTTGGGGGCAATCAACCTTCCTATGGAGGAGCTGGTACGCGGAGGCGGTGGCGAAGGTCAACAAGGGGATGTACATCGCCCACATCTACATCCGGGCTCTCGTCAAGGTCGAAAATATGCACGAGCAGGTCCGGGAGGACGATGACCCGGATGTGCCGACGGGAGTCGTCCGCCGGATCCTCCAGTCGG
>SLIM01000318.1 GCA_007135625.1 Gammaproteobacteria bacterium | reverse complement strand
CGCACCCGGCATATAAATGCAGTTGTTCTACTTAATCTCCGCCTTGAAGGTCGAGCCACTCTTAGCATGAAAACCCTCCTTCAGGGTAATTGTACCGCCCGAAGTAAAGATCTTATTCCAACCGCTTTCGATCACCACCGAGCCGGAGGTTTCGAGGGTGCTGGTGCCGCGCAGGGTATGCACCCCTGCTGCGTGGCATTCGTTGAGGCGCCCTTGGGTTACGCTTAGGTTAGCAAGCGTATGTTCACAACTTGGGGAAGCAGTGACAGTTACCGGAAAAAGCGGCCCCCACTCGATTCCTTCAAACCCTTCCCAAGGAACGGCACGCACTTGCAAACGAAAGCTTCCTGCACCGCTTGGCTGATAGTCAAAGCTTCCACCACTACCGATGAATGTATTCTTTGCAGTAGCGACCTCATCAGCATTCACTACCTGAATATCATCAACATAAAATCCCACACCAGGATCTACTTGATTGAAGTAGTTCCCTTCAGTCGTCTCATAAGAAAAGCGAAAACGTGCTATTCTTCCAGAATAACTCCCAAGCGGTATATTCTCTGATGTAAACGATGACGCATAACTCCGAATATCGTTACTGTTGGAGAAGAGCGTTATCCAGCTTTCATCTCCATCTAGCAAGATCTCCGCTTTTGCCACCTGCCCCCCTGTAGACCAACCGATAGCCCAGTGGAATTGCAAGCTGCTATTGCTTTCAATCACAAAGTCGCGATCAATGACAAAAGATTGCGTTGCCGTGGTGGGATGAGCCATTCGAAAGGCGTAGCCACCACTTCTTTTGACATTACTTTGAATTAATTCGTAGGATGAATCGGTTTGGTCAATAATCGTATCAGTTGTCCCCGGCTCTGCTCCTTCAATCCCTTGATTGGTTTGCACAGTCCATTCGCGTAGCTGATAACTATTAACCTCAAAAGGAACTTTGCTGTAGGTATATGTTGCACCACTGCTTCCAATCGAGCCGTTTCCACTAATCGTTGGAAAGACCTCGTCTAATCCCGCACTCTCCGGGTCAAAAATCGTGACGGTGTAATTGATATTGTGATCGACTCCACCGACTTTCACACCTGCTAGAATAACGTGATACTTCTCATCTGATGATGGTCTAGACCAGTTAGTCGAGGAATTATTCGGATCGAGTCCTTTTGGGATCCACACTAAAGTATTTTCTCCTATATTCGCTTTATATTGTTCTGGCTCTATGGGTACTAAAGCGTTGTTATCTATGGCATCGAACATCAAAACCGTCGCATTCGAAAAATCTGCCCCTGGATAGGAGAACGACCAGCGAGGATATACCACGGGATAGGGGACATAGCCAGCAGGTGGCCAAGCGATCGGGGCTTTATCCAGTGCTGGATCAGAGGAGATCAGAGGCGCAGCAACGATCCTCTGTGTTGTGCCCGTTATGTCCGCAGTATAAATGACAGATGCCATAGGATAGTAGTTTGGTGTTAATGACTCACGAGACTGCCGATCCACGGCGCCCACCCCCATGGTTATGGTATGTGGGTAGAGCAACCACCTGCGGTGTCCAACATGGTAATTGTTCGAACCAGCATCTTGCATCTGCCCAGCTACTGCGTCATAGCCGATATGTCCCCAGCTTAGATTTCCGTTAGACATATCATTCATCAAGGAGGTATAACAGTCCCAATGACTTGGCGGATTATGTGGATTGATATTGGGGTCTATCTGCTTAAAATCTGCGTCCATCCACTTCCAAAAATTTTTGCTTTGGAAAAGACTTGCCGCCTGTGCCCCATTATTGTATTCCTGACTTAGAACAACACGGTCATCGACCCCGGCCATTGCCCTAAAGTAGTTAATCCTTACGAGGGTAGCAAGCAAATAGTCATCCGATGGAGTTCCCGGTGTCGTGGGTAGAGTTCCGGGAGAGCCACAGGAGGCTATAATTCCCTGATTTTCATCTTTCCACTCTAGCGGAATGGACTTTGAGAATCGATAGACCACATTGAAAAAAGCTCTCGACTGCTGACGATTATATAGGCCATGGAAGTCGCTGATTCCAAAATTACCCCCACCAACACTTCTTTCTACAATCTCTCTCTGCCAATATCTCCAAGCAGGGGGGGTAATATCGTCAAACGTAGAGGCGGGGCCAAGGATCGGGACGGGTGGGTACTCGACCTCTATTACCGCGTCAGCGAAAGAATTATTCCATGCCATGAATATCAAAAGCAGACTTACAATGCAGACAGAACGTATATTCCAAAATATCATCACTCCCCCTCATCGAAAAGTAAAACGTATGGGATAACTCAGCTTTTTGCCCTTCACCTCACCCCAGCAGATAGAGGCCAAACAGCCGCAGTCCGGCAACGAACACCAGGATAATAGCCACCACTATCACAGGCTTACTGTCAGAGACCCCCAGCAGTCCATAGCGGAATGCGTCAATCATATACAAAATCGAATTGAGAAGCGAGACTTTTTGCCACAGCTCGGGGAGCGATTGGAGCGCCCCGTCGGACAGCCTCTCAGCACCCCCTCACCCCCCCCAAACCACAATCTCGCGCCCCTGATACTCTTCCCTTCGCCGCCAAATCTTCTGCTCCCAACACACCTCTTCCCGACGGTCGAAGATCAGCAGATGGGCCTCATCGGCGTTGCAGCGGTCGGCGTAGTCGGCGGCTTGCTCCAACCCTTCGGCGAGGGTGCGTTCTAGCCCCTTGTGCAGGATCTTCAGTTCCACCACAATCCGTTGCAGCGGGCCGCGATAGCCAAGGGTCTGATCCAGGGGCCACTCCAGATAGAGGTCGGTACGCCGACGGCCCAGGCCATATTCCCGGCTGATGCGCCCGCCACCATTGACGATGCGTTGCAAAAAAGCCTGCAATAAGAGATGTGGCCCAGCCTCTTTGTAGTCAAAACGTTCGAGCCAGGCTTGCGAGTGTTCGCGAAAAAACTGCTGAAAGGCCTCCAGCAGCTTGGGCATATCCAGACGGCCTGCGGCGGTGATATACCAGGGAGATTCGTAGGCGAGTACATCCTGAATGGGCGAGGTAATCTCCCGTGGCAGCACCTCCTGATAGATGCGGTTAGCCATCGCCAAGGGCTTGCGGCGAATGAGTCCCAGGTCGGCGATGTATTGCAGATCCTCTTCCGGAAAAGAGTATTCCACCGCCCGGCCTCCCAGCAGCTCAGCCACCACCCTGCGCACCCGCTCTTCCCGCAGGGTAGCGGTAAGTTGGTCAAGGTGGGTAGCGCGAGACTGGATCAACCGTTCACGCGCCGCCTTGTAGCGTTCGAGGTCAATCGGTAGGGCGCGGTCACGCAACTCCCGATCATGCCAAGTGAGTTCATAGCCCAGGGCGTTCACCAGCCAGGGTTGCCCCTGGGTATCCTCCCAAAGTTCGGAAAAGATCTCCGCATCAAGGGTCTGACCGGTATCTTCGGTGTGCTGCAGGTAGAGCGCCGCAACCTCCTGGCGACTCAAATTGCCCAGCCGCAGCGAACTGGCCTTGATGTTAAAGGCACTACCGCCGGTGATGATCTCCTGGTGGCTGGTGTGAATGCGGTAGTCGCGCACATCGCGCACGCCGCAGAGAATAATCGACTGGGGAAAGGCCTTCGGCCTTTGGGCGTAGCCGGAGCGAATCTGGCGCAGCAGCGAGACTAAGGTGTCGCCCACCAGCGCATCCACTTCATCGAGCATAAGGACGATGGGGCGCTCTGTTTGTAGCGCCCAGGCCTGGAGAAAACCTGCAAGCAACGAATTGGGGTCGTTTTGTGTCGCGAGGCGGTTTGCAAGGTCGCTCAAGGAGTCCTGGTCGAGATGGGCCTTGGCGGAATCGGCGATACGCCGTGTAACCGTGCGTATCCCCGCGCTCACATCGCCGCGTGCGGTTTGCGCCGCCTCGATATTGGCATACAAAGCGTGATAATGCCCTTTTCGGTTCAGGTACTCCATTAGCGCCAGTAGCGAGGTGGTCTTACCGGTCTGGCGCGGGGCGTGAAGCACAAAATAGCGCTGCTGCTCAATCATCGCCAATACCTCGGGCAGATCCAGGCGTGCCAAGGGATCAATGAGGTAATGTTGACCTGCTACCGAAGGGCCAGCAGTATTGAAAAAGCGCATGATTTTTATCCCTTTACTCCAACCCCTCGCTCCAGCAGGTACAGGCTAAACAGCCCCAAGCCAACAATAAACGCCAAAATAATAGCAACCGCAATCACGGGGTTAATATCAGAGACCCCCAGCAGCCCATAGCGGAATGCGT
>SLIM01000037.1 GCA_007135625.1 Gammaproteobacteria bacterium | reverse complement strand
TCCGTCAGATCATCATCCGTACTGTTCACAGTGATGGTGACGGCGGAGGCGAGCGGCTCCGCTGCATGTATTGATTGCGCTAAAACATTATTGACCAATAAGGTCATTAATGCGATAGCGATGGGCAGGAAAATGAGACGGGAAAGGCTTTTGAGCATCATAAGTTTCTCCAAGAAAATCGGTCTAAATAGGGGTGTGCCTCTTACACATCAGGTTTCTGGTTTCCGTTGATTGAGAGCGAGATCTGCGACCTGCCTGTTGACTTCGTGCAAGCCTTAACTATGTCGATCACAGTTTTCAATGTTGAGTTTACCCCCCCCCCACTCCTGAAGTCAAGAAAAAAGTTTTTGGCTGGGGGCATGCCGTTGCAGGGTTGGGTGACCAGGCTCTCCACGCCGCCGAGGCTGGGGGCGAGGGCGAACAGGCGCAGCCGGTTGGCCGCTGATGAAGGGCATAATCGCGCTGTTCGAGCTGCTGATCGCCGTCTTTCCCCCGCGCTTCTCCTCATGTGCGTAGGCGGTTGGATTTCCTATCCCTTGGCAGAACTCCTAACAGAGTCCGCCCCACAAAATAAGCCTTGACCCCCGCCGTCGGATCACCGACGATAGCGCCATGCCGACCCCTTCCAACAAAATCCCCCTACAGCAACGCCTTATCGAGCGCTGGTGGCGGCCCGAGCCGCCACCCCACCTACTGCGCCTGCTGGCGGCGCTCTACTGTGCGGCAGTGGCAGTGCGACGTGCTGGCTACCGCCACGCGCTGCTGCCGGTGCGGCGGGTGGCGGTGCCGGTGGTTATTGTCGGCAACCTCACCGTCGGCGGTAGCGGCAAAACGCCGCTCATTATCTGGCTGGCGCAACAGTTGCAAAAAAGAGGCTTTCACCCCGGAGTGGTGGCCCGTGGCTACCAGGGCCAAGCGACGAGCTGGCCGCGCCGGGTCACTGCCCAGAGCGACCCGCGTGAGGTGGGGGATGAGCCGGTACTGATCGCCCAGCGCAGCGGCTGCCCGGTGGTGGTCGGTCCCGACCGGGTCGCCGCTTGTGAGCAGTTACTGGCCGAGGCGCGGTGTGACCTACTGCTCGCCGATGATGGCCTGCAACACTACCGCCTGCATCGCAATGTTGAGATTCTGGTGATCGACGGAGAGCGCCGCTTCGGTAACGGCTACTGCCTCCCCGCCGGTCCGCTACGCGAGCCGCCAAGCCGCCGCCGAGAGGTCGATTTGGTAGTGATTAACGGCGGCCCAGCAACAGCGCCGGATGAGTGGTCGATGCAGCTTCGCGCCGACTCCGCCCGCCAGCTCCTCCCCCCTTATGTGCAGCGACCGTTATCCACCTTTCACGAACCGCTGCACGCAGTCGCGGGGATCGGCCACCCCGAGCGCTTTTTCACCCAGTTAGAGCGGGCCGGACTGCGCATCATCCGCCACCCGCTGCCCGACCACTACCCGCTGACCGCTGGTGAGTTGGAGTTCGGAGAGGGAAAAGAGGTACTGATGACGGAGAAGGATGGCGTAAAATATCGCCCCTTCGCCACCCCTCACCACTGGGTCGTACCGGTGGAGGCCGAGCTGAAGGAGGGGCTGGTCGATGCGATCACCCACCGCTGTAGAGAAGGAGAATCCGATGGATAAACGACTGCTTGACCTGTTGGTCTGCCCCCTGTGCAAAGGGAAATTACGCTATAACCAAGCGGCGCAGGAGCTGACCTGCCCGGTTGACCGCCTAGCCTTTCCCATTCGCGACCAGATCCCCTCCATGCTGGTGGAGGATGCCCGCGAACTCCCCCCGGAAGAGGAGGTGGAGGGTGTCTGAACCCGGCTTTATGGTGGTGATTCCCGCCCGCTACGCCTCCAGCCGTCTGCCCGCCAAGCCGCTGCTGGAGATTACCGGCAAACCGATGATTCAATGGGTCTGGGAACAGGCCTGCGCCAGCGGGGCAGAGGCGGTGGTGGTCGCCACCGATGACTCGCGTATCGCCGAGCGGGTCGCGGCGTTTGGCGGCGAGGTGCAGCTCACCGCCAGCCACCACCCCAGCGGTACCGACCGTATCGCCGAGGTCGCCGCGCTCCGTGGCTGGTCTCCCGAGACCATTGTGGTCAATCTGCAAGGCGACGAGCCGACCATGCCCCCGGCGCTGATTCATCAGGTGGCCGAGGATATGGCCAACCACCCCGAGGCGGCGATTACCACCCTCTCGGCAGCGATTACGCAGCGTGCGCAACTGTTCGATCCGCACCTGGTGAAGGTGGTCACCAACCAGCAGGGCTACGCCCTCTATTTTAGCCGCGCCCCGATCCCCTGGCACCGCGATGCGTTCACCAGCGCTACCCAACCGCTCCCCGAGGGGGGCGGCTGGGCCCGCCATATCGGACTCTACGCCTACCGCGCCGCCTTCCTCGCCCGCTTCGTCCAGCTCCCTCCCGCGCCGCTCGAAGTGGCGGAGTCGCTGGAGCAGTTACGCGCCCTGTGGAATGGAGCGGCCATTCACGTCAGCCAAGCGAGCGTTGCGCCCGGCCACGGAGTTGATACAATGGAGGATCTTGAGCGAGTGCGTAACGCCTTCTCGCGAGGTTCTGCGGAGAGCGCGGAGGAGTGAGCCGCGCTCTCCTCTCCCTCCTCGCCCCGCTCTTCTCACTCTCCCCCTCCTCCGCCACACCAGAGAGACCCAATGTCCAGCAACGACCCAACCGCCCCAGGGGTTCAATATCTCACCATCGACCCGGAGTACTCCGGCCAACGCATCGACAACTTTCTGTTGCGCATCCTCAAAGGGGTTCCCAAGAGCTACATCTACCGCATTGTGCGCAAAGGAGAGGTGCGCATTAACAAAGGGCGGATCAAGGCCGACTACCGATTGCAGAGCGGCGACCAACTGCGCATTCCGCCCCTGCGCATGGCGACCCAAGCCCCCCCGACGAAGCCCGGAAAGTGGGTCTTGGAGAGCCTCGCTAACGCAATCCTCTATGAGGATAACGGCCTGCTGGTTATCAATAAACCCTCCGGTATCGCGGTTCACGGTGGCAGTGGCATTAACTACGGGGTCATTGAGGCGCTGCGCGAACTGCGCCCGCAGGAGAAGGGGTTAGAGCTGGTCCACCGCATCGACCGTGACACCTCCGGCTGCCTGATGCTGGCGAAGCGGCGTAGCGCCCTGCGCGGCTACCACCAGCAGTTGCAGCAGGGGGAGATTGAGAAGCGCTATCTCGCGATGATTGCCGGCAACTGGGGAGGTGAGCAGCGGCGGCGGGTCGATGCTCCGCTACAGAAGAATACCCTACGCAGCGGGGAGCGGGTGGTGCGGGTCGATCCGGAAGGGAAACATGCCCTTACCCTGTTTCAAGTCGTTGAGTCGTTCCCCCAGGTGACGCTGGTCGAGGCCCTCCTGCGCACCGGGCGTACCCACCAGATTCGCGTCCACCTCGCCCACCTCGGCACCCCGATTTTGGGCGATGAGAAGTATGGAACCCCGGCCAGTGATGCACTCAGCAAAGAGATCGGCCTAAAACGTCTAGCCCTCCACGCCGCCTCGCTCACCCTGCCCCGCCCCGACCAATCCCCACTGCGGATTGAGGCCCCCCTCGATCCCGCGCTACGAGATACACTGAAAAAATTGCGTGAGTTGTGAGGGGTATACCGCTCACTTTTCGGAGTTGTGCGGCTCCTCTTTTTCTTGATCCTCATGGTCTGGCGGTATATTGCGACTTCTTGTGAGGGGTATACCACTCACTTTTCGGAGTTGTGCGGCTCCTCTTTTTCTTGATCCTCATGGTCTGGCGGTATATTGCGACTTCCCGAGAGAAATAGGGCAATAAGCCCAAGACCGAGGAGGAGAAAGAGGGAGAAACTGATTAACGCAGCGGCGGTCATTTACTGAATACTCCAATGGTTAGTGGCAGTGGGCTAAAACCGACCTTTAGCCCCTTACGTTCGTAACAAATTGATTTCGGGCCTTGATCATCGTTCCGACCACCTTGACCGCTCACAGCGAAAGCTCCGCCGTAAATAGCTGATTCCTTGGGGCGAAATGCCCCGCTTGACACTCTCCGATCAAGGTATTGGCCGGAAGGATGGCCAAGGCCTGATTTGGCCTTGATCGTCATTCCGGCCACCTTGACCGCTCACAGCGAAAGTCTCGCCGTAAGTGGCTGAGTCCTTGGGGCGAAATGCCCCGCTTGACACTCTCCGATCAAGGTATTGGCCGGAAGGATGGCCAAGGCCACCTTGACCGCTCACAGCGAAAGCTCCGTCGTAAATATCTGAGTC
>SLIM01000298.1 GCA_007135625.1 Gammaproteobacteria bacterium | reverse complement strand
TCAGGTGTTGGAGGGGGTGAAGCGTGAGATCCAAGAGGAGTATCGGGATCAGTTGGCAATGCTGGAGCAGGTGCGTATGACGGAGCTGAATCACCTCTCTGCACGTCATGAAGTACAGCGCCGGGATCTGCGAGAGATTCATCAACCAATTATTGATGCTCTGCGAAAAGATCTGCGAAAGGAGATGGATAATGTTGTGAATGGTCAAGTTATAGGGCCGAGATACAGGGCGTTTCATGAGCGCTTGAAGGAGCAGGAGAGTGAGTTGGCCGCTGCACTGCTTGAGGTGGGAAGAAAGGAGGCTGCGGAGGTGGCGTTGCTGGAGGAGCGCTTCAGTGGTCGTCGCCAGGAGTTGCAGCAGCAGCGGCGTGAACGGCTTGCGGCGTTGAGCCTGGCGAGCTTTGAGAAGAGTCCCGAGGCGGCGCATCCTATGGTTCGCTCGTTGCTGAATACCGTGAACCCGATCACTGGCTGGGAGCTGGTTCCCCATCATATTACTCTGATCTTTATTTTGCTGATCTCTCTGATTGTGGAGTTGACTCCGCTGTTCTTTGCAAACTTTTTGGCGAAACAGCTTGGAGTGGCGGAGTTAGAGGCGCGTCGTCGTGAGGTGGGGGAGGCTGAGGAGCCGGTGACGGTGGCGAAGAGGGTTGTGGAATCCTCTCCGCGCCGACGCTCGGAGCGGTCGTTGGACAGGGTACCGGATCTGGCTCCCCAGATGGCTTGATGGGACGGTGTGTGCTGCATAGCCCTTGACTCCCACGGGCCAAAAATATCTCCTGCCGTTGTTGCCATTGGGAAGGAGACTTGGTGTGGTGGGTGTAAATGGCTATACTGTGTATTTTCTAAGGGTTGTATTTTGCGTTTCCAGGTAGAAGCGCTGGAGGTGTGTTGATGGAGATGCTGTACACTCTGTTTGAAGGGGTTACCAGTTTTGCGTTGGTGGGTTATGGCATCATGCTGTGTTTTGTTTTTATTGCTATCACTCACTGGGTTGCTTATTTGCTGGATTTTCGTCGTGAGCTGTGCCAGTGGCAGGAGTTGCATCGGGAGTTGGGTACTCTGTTGCAGCGATTGACACACGGAACGGTTTCCGGCGATCAACGTAAAGAGCAGCTTAGGCGCTATCTGGATCCGATGAGGAAGCGGTCGCTGATGCACTATCCGCTGCTGTCGGTCTTCGGTTGGTTGGTGCAGGATGGGCGTGTGCGTCGTGATCCGGTAGTGGTGCTGGAGCGCTTTGATACGGAAGTTGCGGGTTATTTTGATAGCGCTTTTAAGGAGTGTAATCGCAATAAGGAGCTGGCCCCCGTGTTTGGCCAGATGTTTACTGTGATCGGTATTATTATAGCCTCGAGCCATTTTGCCGCTGGTGCAACCCAGGCTGATCTGTTGGGCGACGTGGGGGTGGCGCTGGGAACTACGGCACTGGGTACCTTCACGGTGATTCTGGAGCGCTCTCTGATCGGGAGCTTTTTGCAGCCCCGTGCGCTGGCGTTGCGTAATGAGGGGCAGCGTCTGCTGCTAGATGCTTTGGAGGTGCTGGGGTCGCGGTCTAAGGCGACATCACTTCCGGCATGTTTGCCGGTACCGACCCGCAAGGGGGTGACACAATGAAGAGGATCTCTTCATTTTTGCGAGCGGGGGAGGGGGATGGTCACGAGGATCAGGTGGTGATGACCGATATCTTTGCCGGTTTGGTGTTGGTGCTGTTTATGATGGTTGGCGGGGATCCGAGTTTGGTGGATGTTGCGCCGCCACCCGAGTCGGCCCAGGCGACGGGAGAAATGCCAGAGTCACTGCGTCTTTATTTGCATTCTGATGGTCGGCTGATTCGGGATACTCCCTCAGGTGTGGATGTTGATCTTGACCACTTTGTGAAGGGGTTGTCTCCGCAGGCGTTGGCAGACCAGTCGGTGGAGCTGATCTACCCTGGCGATTTTTCTGCGGGTTTGGTGCATGAGGCGTTGCGTAGACTGCATCGGGTGGGTCTCACGAATACCACCCTTGGGTTGTCGGAGTATGCTGTGTCGCAGAGTGTGAGGAGGGGGCATGACTAGAGTTGAGCATCGTATTGTTGTTGCAATGGGTTTGTGTTTGCTTATGCTTGTGATATTAGTCCTTGTTGTCTATTTTTCTGGTCGTGATGCTTCTTCTTGGCAGGAGGAGGCATCGGCGTGGAGTCCACTGGATAGTGTGGATGAGCGGGCGGTGGAAGATGCGGGCTGGGTAGAGCCTGAAGCGGCTAACGGGGATCTGCTTAATATGCCAATTTCTGCTGGTTTATTGCGCGTCGACCTCGCATCGGAGGAGGAGGCTGGCGACTCTCCGCCAATCACCGAAACGTTGTCGCGGGCATTGGCCGTGGGGGAGAAGGGGCCTTCGGGTGGTCTGGATGGGGTGTCGAGGGGGCAGGTTGCCTCGGAGAGTGGAACGGAGACCAACACCGTCCGGGATGCACCGAAGGCTGATGGGTATGCCTTAGCCTCTGGAGTGGTGCAAGAGGGGTTGCAGCTTCCACAGCTCTTTTTAAACTTGAGTTTTCAGGATATGATGGCGTTGGAGAGGGCTGGCGGAGGTCGCATGGTGCTATTGGCGTACCGTGGGAATAGTCGGGTGTCGCTTGTTGTGGATTTGGCATCCGCTGTGGGGAGTCCTCGTCTCTTTGAGGATCGTGAGGTGATCAAGCGTCTTGGTCAGCGTGCCTTGCGGATGGGGATTGATGCTCGCCAAAAAGAACGTATTATGTATGACTTGCGGTTGAATGGTTTTGATCGGGGAGAGGTTTGGTTTTATCTGGATGCGCTGCTGGATAAGAGGCTGGCCGATGCGCAGCTTCAGGCACTACGCTCTGCGGGGGTTGAGCCGGAGGGGATCGGTACCATTGGGAAGAGAGTGGAAACTTACGCTAACATTTTGCTTTGCAATGGTCAGGTTCACTCCTATATCACTGAGGTGTTGGTGGATGGGAGGTCGCTGGGGTATGTGGCGCAGAGCGGGTGTGGTGGTTAGCAGGTAACTACCTACTCCTATACACACTGGAAGTCGAGGCTTTGGCCGGTGAGGAGTAGGAGGTAACCAGCCTGTGTGTACCTCCATCCAGTTCGCTCCTGACGTCGCCATACCGACTAAAGCCTCGACTTCCAAATGCTTTTCTTGATCGAGAGCCTTGTGTCGTCGCAGACCTGACAGGCCTCATAGACAAGCCCTTTCAAGATGAGAATATATCCCTATTTGAATGGTTTATTATGACGCAGGGTGAAGTTCTTGCGAGCTATAGCTCCGGAACATGAAATCAGGACATCGTATGATGAAGACGGGAGGCGACACAACCGTTCACGCACTCAAGTTTCTGTGCGTTCCAAGCGACAACTCATTGATCCTTCGTTCGAATGGTTGCGATGTTGGGGAGGGGGCGGACGGCTACACAAGGCGACGCATTGCCCTTAATACCATGAAGTTCGAAAACATTACATTCCGCGCATAGGCTCTATAGCGGTTTTTTCATCAGTAATAATAGAATAGACAGCGGTGCCAAAATCCCGGAAAATAGATGAATAGCGAAAGCAGTCCTTGGCGCAAGGCAGGAAACGCCGGGACAGGAGCGTTGTATGAGCAGGACATCACAATTGTTGACGACGCGGGGGAGACCCGCTCCTATCGGCGGATAAAAGTCCGCCTGAGAAAGGCAACGCGAGACGGTGAAATCGAACTGTTCATTGTGACTAATCTACCCGAGTCGGTTGCTGATGGCAAATTGATCGCAGAGATCTATCGAAAGCGCTGGAGAATTGAAACGATGTTCCAAGAACTCGAAGCACATCTGCATTCTGAGATCAATACGCTGGGATACCCGAAAGCCGCGCTGTTTGGCTTTTGTGTGGCACTGGTTGCCTACAATGCACTCGCTGTCGTCAAAGCCGCATTACGCACGATACACGGCGAAGAAACCATCGCTAACGATCTTTCGGGTTACTATGTTGCAGGAAATGTGGCACGCAGCTATGACGGAATGATGGTTGCTATCCCCGTAGAGGAATGGGAACCTTTTCAGATGATGACCGTTGCCCTGTTTGCACAAACCCTGTTACAGATAGCTGCCAATGTGAATTTGAAAAAATTTAAGAAAAATCGTCGTGGTCCGAAAAAGCCGAAGGGCAAATGTGATGAGTACGCCAGGCACCCTCATGTTTCGACGGCAAAACTAAATGAAGGAAAAAAACCTCGGTAATGGTCACCTAGAAAGGGCTGCACTTCTTCGCCTAACGCCT
>SLIM01000274.1 GCA_007135625.1 Gammaproteobacteria bacterium | reverse complement strand
GCTATTGGCTACTAAGCTGATGGCTTTCGCGAAAGTGCCAGGTGCGGGTGATATGTAGAATATCGACATCGCGGCGAATATTTTCCGGTAGCGGGGCGTAGGGGGCGGCGAGACGGACAATGCGCTGGGCCGCCTCGTCAAGCAGCCGCTGACCGGAGCTGCGTTCGACGTAGATACTCTCGACGCTGCCATCTTGGCGAATACCGACGGTCAGTACCAGGGAGCCGTAGATGCGGTCTCGGCGTGCCTGTTCGGGGTAGTTAAGGTTGCCGATCTGTTCGACCTTGCGCCGCCAGGCATCCATGTAGGCGGCGTAGCGGTACTCCCGGGTGCTGGCGCTGATAAACTCGCGGCGCGGGGCGTGTGAAGAGGCGTGGTTGCGGCGGTCGATCTCGGCACTTAACAGGCTAATCTCCTCCTGGGTGGCGCGGAGCAGGTCGGCGGCGCTGAGGGTGGGAGTCGGCGAGGGAGTGGCGGCGGGTGGCTCGCTGGGGGGCGGTGCGGCACTCGGCAGTGGGCGCGGAGTGGCCACGCGGGCCGGCGGAGTGAGCAGGGCAGACGGAGTGGCCACGCGGGCCGGCGGGGTAAGCGGGGCCGGGGGGGTAACCTTCGGTTCCAGCGGGGGAGCGGGTGTCGGCTGGGGTACAGTCGTGGCCGCTGGCGCTGCTGGCGTTGGCGTGGATGCTGCGGGCGGCGGTGCGCTAGGCGGCAGCTCCTCCGGGGTCGGCTCTACCGGAGGGCTGGGAGGGGGGACGGTAGCAACCTCGGGTTGACGGGGTGGAGTGTCGGGGGTGCCGCCGCCCAATTGATTGAGCTGGGCGAGCAGCTCCGGTGACTCCGGGGGTTCGGAGGGCTGCGGAGTGTGGAGTACCGTGATCTCCAGGAGCCGCTCGCGGGGTGGGGAGTCGGGGCGTTCGGGACGCGCAAAGCCGATGCCCCACAAGACCAACAGATGAAAAAGTAGCGCTCCGCAGAGGGCGAGGGCGAAACTGCGATCCACCAGGCTGTCGTTATGGCGTGGGAGGGGGGCAAGGCGCGGGGCGCTGTACATGGTCTCTGTATGGAATCAGCGACCGACAACCGGGACGAGGGGCGGGCTGACGCGAATCTCAAGGTTATCGACGAGGAGCTTAATACGGCGCTCCATAGCGGGGTTTACATGCAGTACCCCATCCTCGGCGACCAGCAGGACGTAGCGCAGGCAGAGGCGCTGCGCCAGCTCGTGCCAGCGTTCGGGGCCGGCGATAAAGAGCGCGGTGGCGGCGGCATCGGCGACCGCAGCATCGGTATGCAGCACGGTAACGGAGCGGGTGCCGCGTGCCGGGTAGCCGCTGCGCGGGTCGATAATGTGGTGGTAGCGAGTCCCTTGATGGGTGAAGTTGCGCTCGTAGTCGCCGGAGGTGAAGATGCTCTCATCGCCAGAGAGATCAATGGTGGCGAGGACACCGCTGCCGCTGGGGTTGCGAATCGCAATCCGCCAGGGGCGACCGGAGCGGGTACCAATCGCACGCAGGTCGCCGCCAGCGTTGACAATGGCGTTGTCAATGCCTAGGTCACGCAGGCGGGCAATGGCGCGGTTAATGCCGTAGCCCTTGCCAAAGGCCCCGAAGTCCAATTTGACATCGGGGTTGTCGCAGCGCAAAGTGGGGCCGTCGGAGTGGATGTCGGTCATGCGTGGGTTGGCCTGAACCAGACGGGCGATCTGTTCCGGGTTAGGGGGGCGGTGGCCACCAGGGTCGCTGCTGTGAAAGCCCCAAAGATCGACTAATTTACCGATGGCGGGGTTAAACAGATGGTCGCTATTGACCGAGAGCATGCGCCCCAACTCGATCATCGGCAGCACCACCTCGGGGGCCTCAAACGGCTCGCCGCTAGCGAGCTGGCGGTTGACCCACGTCAGAGTACCCTCCTCCCAGGCGTGCCACTCTTGGTGGAGATGGAGAAAGTCCTGCTCCAACAGGCGGGTTGCCTCCTCGGCGCGTTCGCGGGAGACCCCGATAATGCTGAGATCGACCAGGGTGCCGAAGGCGAGAAAGCGACCGTTGTGTACCGGTACGGTGCGCTCGCAGGAGGCGGTGAGGGTGAGTAGCAGCAGGGCGACGAGGAGCAGACCCAGGCTGCGTTTGGCAAGGGGGGAGGGGGGAACTAGGTGCATTGTTCTAGCTTCTCTTCGATGCAATCCATCAGCAGGGCGCTGATGTTAAGGTCATAGAGGGAGTCGAGCTCTCGAATACAGGTTGGACTGGTGATGTTGATCTCGGTGAGGTAGTCGCCGATCACATCCAGCCCGGCGAAGAGAATCCCCTTGTCACGCAGCACCGGCCCGACCCGACGGACGATAAACTGATCCCTCTCGGACAGGGGAACTCCCTTGCCGGTTCCACCGGCGGCGAGGTTGCCACGAAACTCCCCCGGCTTGGGCAGCCGCGCCAGGGCGTAGGGAACGGCCTCGCCGTTGACCAGGAGAATGCGTTTGTCGCCGTCGCGAATCTCCGGCAGGTAGCGTTGTGCCATGGCGAAGCGGGTGGCGTGGGCAGTGAGGGTCTCCAGGATGACGTTGCGGTTGGGGTCGTCGCGGGTGATCCGAAAGATCGACGCACCCCCCATGCCGTCTAGCGGCTTGACCACAATCTCCTGCTGCTCTTCAAGAAAATCGACAAAGCGCTGCGCTTCCCGGCTGACCAGGGTGGGGGGGCGGCACTCGGGAAACCATGCGGTAAAAAGTTTTTCATTCGCATCCCGCAAGCTCTGTGGACGGTTGACCACCAAAGTCCCTTCGCGCTGCGCCAGCTCCAGTAACTGGGTGGTGTAGATATACTCCATATCGAATGGCGGATCCTTGCGCATCAGAATCGCATCGAGCGCAAACAGCGGGATCTCGCGCCCCTCGCCCAGGGTGAACCAGCCGCTGGGGTCATCGCGCACCCGTAGCGGTCGCACCCGGGCGTAGGGGCAGCAGTGGAGCAGGTAGATGTCACGTTGTTCCAAGTAGAATAGCTCCCAGCCGCGCCGCTGAATCTCCAGCATCATGGCGAAGGTACTATCCTTGTGAATTTTGATGGTTTGAATCGGGTCCATCACGACCCCAATGCTCGCTTTCATAGGTTCGCTATGATACAACAGGAGGGCCTTGGCGCATATCGCTTACCGCTCGCCGCTCGCCTCCAACCGTTTACTCACCAATAACCCGCTCTGTCCGCCCCTATGCTATACTCTCCTCTAAGTGCATGAGCAAATGGAGTTATTACAACCGGAGGCGAAGTGGTTTCAATTAATACCCAACTTCCTGATTGCCGCGAGATCGGCAGCCGTGACTTAACCCCTTGGCTAGCGGCGCTCTGCGCTGAGCGGCGGGAGGAGGATGCGGCACTGATTCGTGAGGCGCTGGCCGTTACCTTGGAGCTGCACCGTGACCATGCGGCGGAGGGTGACCATAGCGGCCTGCGTGCCTGCTTGGTGGTTGCCGATATTCTGGGGGAGTTGCGGCTGGATGGAGAGACCTTGGCGGCAGCGCTGCTGCATAATGTGCTGGAGTTGCCGGGGTGTAGCGCCGAGCAGCTTGCCGCCCGCTTGGGGGCGACGGTCAGTCAGATGGTGGTGCAGAGCAGCCGGGTAGCGGAGTTTACCTACCTCACCGATGAGTCGGCGCACCGCAATGATGCGGCGCATCTGGAAAATCTGCGGCGGCTGCTGCTCGGTATCGCCGATGATATCCGCACCCTGCTGATCGTGCTGGCCAAGCAGGTCTATCGTATGCGCACCATTAAGGGGGCTTCGATTCCGATTCAGCGATCCGAGGCGCGGGATACTCGTGACATCTACGCCCCACTGGCGAATCGCTTGGGAATCTGGCAGTTGAAATGGGAGCTGGAGGATCTCGCGCTGCGCTATCTGGAGCCGGAGGAGTACCGCCGCATCGCCGGAATGCTGGATGGTCGCCGTGCGGATCGTGAGCGCTACATTAGCGAGGTGATGGCGCTGTTGCGTACCCAGTTTGCGGCGGCAGGGGTGGCGGCGGAGGTGATGGGGCGGCCCAAGCATATCTACAGTATTTGGAAAAAGATGCGCCGCAAGCGGGTCTCCATCGACCAGATCTTCGACCTGCGAGCGGTGCGGGTGATGGTCGAGGATATTACCGCCTGCTACACCGTGCTGGGGATTGTCCACGGCTCCTGGCGGCATATTCCGGGGGAGTTTGATGACTATGTCGCCACCCCGAAACCGAACGGCTACCGTTCGATCCATACGGCGGTGATCGGTCCCGAGGAGAAGACCCT
>SLIM01000219.1 GCA_007135625.1 Gammaproteobacteria bacterium | reverse complement strand
ACTGGCGCTCCAGGTTGTGGCCGTCGTGGGCCTGAATGATATCCTCTAGCTTCGCCTGCTTGGCGGCCAGAGCATCGAAGTCGGCATCCGGTTCGGCGTAGGCGGCATAGACCGCATCAAGCTCGGTCATCGCCGCCTTCACCTCCGCCACCGCCTCCTCGACGTTACCGCGCACATCTTTGCTTGGGTCGAGTTGCGGCTCCTGCGGCAGATAGCCGATCTCAATCCCCGACTGCGGGCGGGCCTCGCCCTCAATCTCCTGATCGATTCCCGCCATAATGCGCAGCAGGGAGGATTTGCCCGAGCCGTTCAGACCGAGTACCCCGATCTTGGCCCCGGGAAAGAAGGAGAGGGAGATGTCACGCAAGATCACCCGCTTGGGGGGAACGACCTTGCTGACACGGTTCATCGTGTAGATATATTGCGCCATAATTACTTCCAGTTTATAGAGGTTTCAAAAGATACCCAATCGAGCCGGATTTTATCTCACTATTGCTGGCGTTACAATGGCTGGAGAGTCGGGGAGCTGAAGAGAGGGCAGAGGAGGGGGTGAACAAGGGGTTGATGGGATGCGTAGTCCACTCAACCGCTTGCTTTAGAAAATTATGATCGGTTGACAAATCGAAGCGGTGGCGATACAGTGTTCTCAAGCCGATTGATGAGGGGGGTTCACGGGGCGCCAGAACCGGACGGGGTGCCTGCGGGGTGGTTGCTGCATGCGGCCTTACGTCATCTTTCCGGCCAACACCCTGACCAGATAGTGTGAAACGGGGCATTTCGCTCCAAGGACTCAGCCGCCTACGGCGGGACTTTCGCTGCGAGGGGTCAAGGTGGCCGAAATGATGATCAAAGCCCTGTTTTTGAAGAAGCGGGCTGGTGGGCGAGAGATTTCGGGGTTGGCGGCGTATAAATAACACAGGAAGCAACAAGATGAATCAAGAGCAAGCCCAACAACTCTTGCAAACGGCGCTGGCGAATCCAAACGCCCGGTTTCGTCATGGCCAGTGGGAAGCGATTGATGCCCTGGTTAATCAACGGCAGAAGCTGCTGGTCGTACAGCGCACCGGTTGGGGTAAAAGCTCAGTTTACTTTATCAGCGCCAGAATCTTCCGTGATCAGGGTATGGGGCCAACCATTATTGTATCGCCTCTGCTGGCATTAATGCGTAACCAGATTGATTCCGCCCGACTCCTGGGCATAGAGGCGGAAACCATGAATTCCACGAATACCACTAACTGGCAGGCCGTTACCCAGCGTATTCTGAATGATCAGATCGACTGTCTGCTGATTTCACCCGAGCGTTTGGCCAACGATGAATTTATTGCAACCGTCTTGCAGCCCATTGCCGACCGCATCGCGCTCATGGTAATTGACGAAGCCCACTGTATTTCCGATTGGGGCCACGATTTTCGCCCCGATTATCGGCGCATTGTGAGTATTCTGCGACAATTGCCCGGCAATACGCCGGTACTTGGCACTACAGCAACAGCCAACAACCGTGTGGTAGAGGATATTCAGACGCAATTGGGCGATATCCAGATTCAACGCGGCCCACTGATCCGTGAAAGCCTAGCATTGCAAAGTACGGTGCTGCCGGATCAGGCATCCCGACTAGCCTGGCTGGCACAGGTGATTCCACTCTTACCGGGAACAGGTATTGTCTACACCCTGACGGTACGTGATGCCGAACAGGTGACCAAGTGGCTGAACCTTAAAGGCATTGATGCTAAGGCCTATCACGGCAGTATCGAGGCTGAAGGGTTTGAAAACAGCAATCTCTATCGCCAGCATCTGGAAGACTTGCTGTTAAACAACCAGCTCAAGGTGCTGGTGGCCACAACCGCTTTGGGCATGGGCTACGACAAGCCGGATTTACGTTTTGTTATTCACTATCAGGCACCCGGTTCGATAGTGGCCTATTACCAACAGGTAGGCCGTGCCGGGCGAGGCATTGAATCGGCGCTGGGTGTGTTAATGTCTGGTGCAGAAGATCAGGATATTCATGCGTTTTTCAGAAAGTCAGCCTTTCCTGCCGAAGCACAGATCAATGAGATTTTGCAGGTACTGGAGCAGAGCGATGGCTTGGCCATTCGGTCTATTGAAGAACAAACTAACCTGCGTCACGGCCAGATCGAAAAAGTATTAAAGCTGTTGAGCGTGGAAAACCCGGCACCGGTGATTAAAGAGGGCAGTCGCTGGCGCAGAACCCCCGTCCACTACCGGATGGATCATGCCCGGATTGCTCACCTTACGCAGCAGCGCGAACAGGAATGGGCTGAAGTACAGGTCTATCTGGTGGACAGTCTCTGCAAAATGACCTTTCTACGCCGCGCTTTGGATGACAACGACCCAACCCCGTGCGGAAAATGTGCCGCTTGCCTCAATCAGCCGGTGGTGGATGTGCCAATTGATCCCATACTGGCCCATCAGGCATCAGCCTTTCTCAAACAAGCAGAAATGGTGATCGCGCCAAAAGCCCAGGTGGCTGCCAATGCCTTTATTGAATATGGATTTCAGGGTAACCTTCCGCACAACTTACGAGCGCAGGAGGGCCGCGTGCTGTCACGCTGGGGGGATGCAGGTTGGGGTAGAACCGTGGCGGATCATAAACATGCAGGCCGCTTTGGCGATGAGCTGGTGGCAGCCATGGCCGAGATGATCCAGCAGCGTTGGCAACCAGACCCCCAACCCACCTGGGTTTGCTGTGTACCCTCACGCAATCACCCCGAACTGGTACCGGACTTTGCCCGTCGGCTGGCGGCACAACTAAACTTGCCCTTTGTGGATGTGGTCAGCAAAGTAAAGGACAATCAACCACAGAAAGGTCAGCAAAATCGTTTTCATCAGTGCCGCAATCTGGACGGTGCCTTCGCCATTCAGCAGCCTGTACACGACGGCCCGGTCTTGTTGCTGGACGACATCGTGGATTCCGGGTGGACGCTGATCGTCATTGCCGCCCTGTTACAACAAGCGGGCAGTGGCCCGGTTTACCCGGCCGCGCTGGCTTCTTCTTCGGTGAAAGACTCATGAATGTATCGGCTGCCCTATCGGAAAACGCGCAGGCGACGCTGTTGCTGACCAGCTATTTCAACAAAGTGGGAAGTGAAGATGCCCGACCGCTCAGCAATGGTGAGTGGGGGCGTTTTGCCGCCTGGTTAAAAGAAAAGTCCATCACCCCTGCGGATTTACTGGCATCGAAACCGGAACGCTTGCTCCGTCACTGGCAGGATTTGCATATTACCACAGAGCGAATTTTGCAGTTGCTGAAACGGGGACATAGCTTGGCATTGGCAGTGGAAAAGTGGCAGCGAGCGGGCCTCTGGATTGTTACTCGTTCTGATCCTGAATACCCGAAACGGCTGAAACATCGCCTGAAAACCGATTCACCGCCAGTCTTGTTCGGTTGCGGAGAGAAAGCCCTGCTCAATACAGGCGGCTTGGCGGTGATTGGCTCACGCAAGGCCAGCGCAACGGACTTGGTTTTTACCGAACAGGTGGGCATTAAAGCTGCTTCGGAAGGTGTTACTATTGTATCCGGTGGTGCCCGAGGTGTGGATGAAACCGCCATGCAAGGTGCCATGAATCGTGGTGGAGCCGTCATCGGCGTGCTGGCGGACAGCCTATTACGCGCAGCAACCAGTAGCAAATGGCGCCAGGGGCTGATGAATGGCCATGTGGTCTTGGTTTCGCCCTTTTACCCGGAGGCAGGGTTCAGCGCGGGCAATGCCATGGCACGGAATAAATACATCTACTGCTTGGCAGACAGCGCACTGGTGATTCATTCCGGCA
Organism: Gammaproteobacteria bacterium; assembly: GCA_007135625.1. Lineage (GTDB taxonomy): Bacteria > Pseudomonadota > Gammaproteobacteria > Chromatiales > Chromatiaceae > SLIM01. The sequence continues at coordinate 11,731 of SLIM01000219.1, read as the reverse complement.
AAAAAGGTGGCACTCTCAGCGGCGCGGAAGAAAACCTAAAAAAAGGCTGGGTGCCGCTATGGGTGAAACCAACGGATGACCGAGATGCCGCCAACCATAATCTGGTCGGCAAAGGCGGGAGCTGGTGTGAAGTGGATATTCAGGCACTTGACATAAGCTATTTGCTGACTGCGGCTCATCATGCAGCGTACTCTACGAATCAAGAGACATTAGATTTGTTTTCTGTTGGTGAAACAGCCCAGCAACAAACTCCGCCAAGCCTGCTTGATAGCGTTGCTGAACCTGTCCAGCAGGGCATACCCGACAGCAGCAAAAGCACGACAGAAGAGCTGGTAAAGGATCTGCCCCGGCAAGAGATGCCATCCGATTTTTATCAGGTATTTCTGAATGCGCTGTCACAACTGGCGCAATCTCCCGCGACACTGGAGCAATTGCGTAACGACACGGGCTTGCACAAATCACAACTTAATGAGTGGTTGAATCGCGCCGTAAACGATGGCGCGGTGAAAAAGCTGAACCGACCGGCTCGCTATCTGGCCACAAACAAGACCTTAGGAGAGGCGTGCAATGAAAAATGACCTGATCCGCAGTGCCGTTTGCGCTCTCCTCGCACGTACGCTTCCCAATCTTCCGGGCCGATACCGCTAGCTTGCGACCCATAACCCCTTTCTCAGAGAAACGACCATGAAAAAAACCTTTCTCGCCCCCCTCGCGCTACTCCTAGCAACCACCGCCACCACCGCACCCGCTGCCGAAGAGGAACTCCACGCCCCCCCGCTTCGCACCCTCTGGCAACCGCACCATGCCGGGCCACTGGAGCTGGAGCAAGATCCCATCTACCAAGCCACAACCAGCATAGAAGCGGCGATGTTTACGCTGCAAGAGCTATTTCCCGAGGCCTACACCCAGTTTATGCAGGTGAGCTTTGAGTTCCAGGATCTCGGCGAGATCTGGCCCGCAACCGCGCACTTTTTTATCCCCGCCCGCTACTTTCCGGAGCCGTTGAGTGACGCACTGTTACAGCAGCGGGCTGAGGAGCTGGTCGCACGCACCACCTACCCCGGCATGGCGGCTTGCCCCGCTGTCGAGCTGGATCCCACCAGCACGGCGGCCTGGCTCGATTGGGAGGATAAGCAGGTGCGCCGGGTGACGATTCGTTTTATGGTCGGTTGTTGAGATAGAGACCAAGGAAGCCGAGTAGCCCCTACTAAGGTAGCGACCAAGAAGCCGAGTAGCCCCTACTAAAGTAGCGACCAAGGAGCCAAGTAGCCCCTACTCCGGCGAGCGCAGCACCCCATCGACATAGCGATCCCGCGCCTGTTTAGCGCGGGCAAAAACCTCCGTCAACTGCGCCCCGTCGCGCTGCTCGATGGCGCTGGCGAGTTGTGCGAGGTTGGCGCTAAAGCGGTGGAGCACGGCGCTCAGGGCCTCGCTGTTCGCGAGGCAGATGTCGCGCCACATCTCCGGGTTGCTGGAGGCGATCCGGCTAAAATCGCGAAAGCCGCCTGCGGCGTAGCGAAAGATCTCGTCGCGCTGCTGCATACCCACCAAAGTATCGACCAAACCGTAGGCGAGAAGGTGAGGGAGATGGGAGGTGGCGGCGAGAATGGTGTCGTGATGCTCGGCACTCATGCGGTTGACCTCCGCCCCACAGAGTCGCCACATCTGCTCGACGGTAGCGACGGCGGCGGGGTCGGTGGCGGCGGTGGGGGTGAGAATCACCCTGCGGTTGCGGTAGAGTTCGGCGAAGGAGGCCTCGACCCCGCTGTTTTCAGTCCCGGCGATGGGGTGTCCGGGAACTAAGCGGGGGGGGAGCTGACCGAAGGCGGCGATAGCATCGGCGATGACACTCCCTTTGACGCTACCGCCGTCGGTGAGAATCGCCTCGCTGGCGAGGTGCGGGCGAATCTGGCGCAAAGTGGTAGCCATGGCACCAAGGGGGATGGCGAGAAAAACCAGATCGGCCCCGGCGACCGCCTCGGCGGGGTCGTAGTGGTAGCGGTGGATCACCCCCAGCTCGACCGCCCGTTGCAGGTTCTCCCGGCTACGTCCACAGCCGACGATCTCGCCCACCGCGCCGCTTTGCAGCAGCGCCCGCGCCAGGGAGCCGCCGATTAGACCTACTCCGATAATGGTAAGGCGGCGGATTAGCATGGTGCGAGGAGACCGGCGAGGGTGGTGAGGAGGCGGGCGTTCTCCGCTTCGCTGCCGATGGAGATGCGCAGGTGGTTGGGGAGTCCATAGCCAGCGATGGGGCGAGTAATACACCCCTCGCGCAGTAGCGCTTGGTCGATGGCGGCGGCGGGTCGCCCGAGATCGAGGGCGATGAAGTTGCCTTTTGAGGGGATGTAGCAAAGTCCCAGCGCCGTAAAACCGGCTTGAAGCTGCTCCATGCCGGCGCGGTTGAGCGCTACGCTGGCGGCGATAAAGGCCTGATCACCCAGCGCGGCGAGAGCTGCCGCCTGGGCCAATGCGTTGGCGTTAAAGGGCTGGCGCACACGGTTAAGCAGTTCGGCGATGGCGGGGTGGGAGAGGCTGTAGCCGATGCGCAGTCCGGCCAATCCGTAGGCTTTGGAGAAGGTGCGGGTGACGATCAGGTTGGGGAACTCAGGGAGCCACTGGGTGGCATCGGGATGCGCCCCGGCGGCGTATTCGATGTAGGCCTCGTCGATCACCACAATCACTTCACGCGGGAGTGCCGCAAGGAAGGGGTAGAGCTGCTCGCCGCTGAGGTGGGTACCGGTGGGGTTGTTGGGGTTGGCGATCCAGACCACGCCGGTGTTGGCGGTGACCCGCTCGGCCATGGCGGTGAGGTGGTGGCCGTAGTCGTGCGCCGGGGCGATGGAGAGGGTCGCGCCGACCGCTTGGCTGCTGATCGGGTAGACCGCAAAAGCGTATTGCGAGAAGAGTGACTCCCGCCCCGGATAGAGAAAAACGCGGGCGATCATGTCGAGGAGGTCGTTGGAGCCGTTGCCCAGGGTGATCCAGTCGCTCCCCACTCGGTGGTGGGCGGCGAGCGCTTGGCGCAGTGCGAAGCCGCCGCCATCGGGGTAGCGTGCGACCTGGTCGATGCCGCACTGTAGCGCTGCGCGGGCCGCTGGGCTACAGCCGAGGGGGTTTTCGTTGGAGGCGAGTTTGATCGAGTCGCGAATCCCCAGTTCGCGCTCCAGCTCGGAGAGCGGTTTGCCCGGCTGGTAGGGCTGAAGCTGGGCGATACCGGGGGCGATTTTGGCGGCGATGGCGGTGTCGGAGAGCATCGTGATACCTGTATTCAGAAGAGTTTTTTGATCCACATAGTGCGCAGATTTGCGTAAATTATTAATTGGCGCTGCTCTGCGGATAGAGCGTTTTTAGCGGGAGGCGAGGAGCGCCTGAGGGCCATCCTACAGGACGGCTACCGGGTAGGAGCCGAGGACTTTGCAGAGTTGTGCCTCGCGCTGCAAAATCGCTAGGGCAGCGGCGACGTTGGGGTTTTGCTGATGCCCTTCAAGATCGACGAAGAAGATGTAGTCCCAGTTGCCGCGTCGCGAGGGGCGTGACTCGATCCGACTCATGCTAATGTGGTGGCGGACGAGTGGCTCCAGCAGGCTGTGCAGCCCCCCGGCGACGTTGCGGGTGGAGAGCAGCAGGGTCGTTTTGTCGCGTCCGCTGGGCTGGGTCTGCTGGCGGCCAATCACTAAAAAGCGGGTGGTGTTGTCTGGCTCATCTTCGATCTTGGCGGCAAGGATCGGTAGCGCGTAGATCTCCGCCGCTGTCGCCGCCCCAATTGCTGCGCTGCTGCTCTCTTCGGCGGCTAGGCGGGCCGCTTCGGCGTTGCTCCCCACCGCAATTTGCTCGACGTGGTGGAGGTTGCGCTCCAGCCAGGCGCGGCACTGGGCGAGGGATTGTTGGTGCGAGTAGAGGGTGGTAATCGCGGCCAGATTGGGGGCGTGGGACATCAAATGGTGGTGGATGCGCAGGGTCACCTCGCCGCAGATCTGCAACGGCGAGCTGGCGAAGCGGTCGAGGGTGTGGCTGACCACCCCTTCGGTGGAGTTTTCTACCGGCACCACCCCGTAGTGGCACTCTCCCGACTCGACCTCACGAAAAACATCGGGAATTGAAGCAAAGGCGCGGGTGGTGACTGCATGGCCGAAGTGCTTGAGGGCGGCGGCTTGGGTGAAAGTCCCCTCGGGACCGAGGAAAGCGATGCGCAGCGGCTGCTCCAGGGCGAGACAGGCCGACATAATCTCGCGAAACAGTCGCGCCATCGCTTCCGAGCCGAGCGGCCCTTGGTTGCGTGCCTTAATGCGGGAGAGTACCTCCGCCTCACGCTCGGGGCGGTAGAAGAAGGTGTCGGGATCGGCACGCAATTTGATCTGCGCCACCTCCTGGGCCAGTCCGGCACGCTGATTGATCAGCCCCTGAAGCTGCTCATCCAGGGCATCAATGCGCTTGCGGATCGCCTGTAACTGCTGCTCTTCGCTCATCTCCGCCTCCCGCGCACCGTTACCCCTGCTCGCTACAGCCGAGACAGCGCACCGACAAGACCCCAGGGATCTCCCGAATCCGCTGTAGGGTCGCCGTCGTCGGCGAGTGCTCGATATCGATCAGCGTCACCGCCACCTCTTCGCGTGACTTATTGAGCATATCAATAATGTTATGCCCCGCCTCGGCGAGGTCGGTGGAGATCTGCCCGAGCATATTGGGAACGTTGCTGTTAATCACTGCAATCCGTACTCCGGCGCTGCGCGGCAGCAGGATCTCGGGGAAGTTGACCGCGTTAACAATGTTGCCATTCTCCAGATAATCACGCACTTGATCGGCGACCATCACCGCGCAGTTCTCCTCCGCCTCCAGGGTGGAAGCCCCGAGGTGCGGCAGCGTCACCACACGCGGGTGCTGTTTGAGGAGATTGGAGGGGAAGTCGCAGATATAGGCGTAGAGCCGTCCTTGATCGAGGGCCTCGACCACGGCGGCATCGTCGATAATGCCATCGCGGGCGAAGTTGAGCAGCACCGCGCTGTGGCGCATCAGCCGCAACCGCTCGGCGTTAATCATCTGGCGGGTGGCCTCGACCAGCGGCACGTGAAAGCTGATAAAGTCCGCTTGGGAGAGCAGCTCATCGACACTGAGTGCCTGCTGCACCCCCGACTCCAACTGCCATGCACTGCGCACCGTGATGGTGGGGTCGTAGCCGATCACCTGCATCCCGAGCGCCCGCGCCGCGTTGGCCACCTTGACCCCAATCGCTCCCAGACCGATCACCCCGAGGGTGCGGCCCGGTAGCTCAAAGCCGACAAACCCTTTCTTGCCCGCCTCTACGGCCTTGCTGATGCTCGCGTCATCTCCCTCCAGGGCGCGGGCGAAGCTCCACGCTTGGGCGATGTTACGCGCCGCCATGAGCATTCCCGCCAGCACCAGCTCCTTCACCGCATTGGCATTCGCCCCCGGCGCGTTAAAGACCGGGATCCCTCGCGCCGTCATGTTGGCCACCGGGATGTTATTAACTCCCGCCCCCGCCCGTCCAATCGCCCGCACTGTCGGCGGTAGCTCCATCTCGTGCATCTTGAAGGAGCGCAGCAGGATTGCGTCGGGATGGGTGATCTCCGAGGCGACCTCATAGCACTCACGCGGAAATCGGTTGAGACCGGCCACCGCGATATTGTTCAGGGTCAGAATTTTGTACATGTACTCTCCTGGGGAATTATCAATTATAATTTGGAAATTAAACAGCGGGAGGGTGTGGTGTTTTTTTCACGCCACCGATTTGCTCCATTATATGCAAAATTAAAATCACAGCACCATAAACTTTTACAAATTACTTTCGAAGGGTGACATTCCCTTTTACTCTATAAAATATGCAAAATTAAAATCACAGCACAATAAACTTTTACAAGTTACTCTTGAAGGGTTATATCCCCTTTACTCCATTGAGATATATGCAAGAGTAAAACCGCAGCGCTACAAAACTTTGTAGGCTACCCTTGAAGGGTGACATCTCCCACCTGTGCCGTCGCCCACCATTGTTCTTGAACCGAACGGTTCAAGTGGGAACCTCCATGTGCCTTTAGGCTTTCCGCTCAAGGCGGACTTGCACACCAGCATACACTTCAAGCTCCCCGGGTAAGGATTAGGCTCAAGAAAATACCCGGCGGCAACGAACACTGCAGGAGATGTCAGCTACACTACACCAAACTTCCGCCTCCAGATCAAGCTACAAACAGATGGGGATCTCGCCAATCGGATGCGCAGTTGTCGCAGATCAGCCGAACCGCAAACAGTGGCGAGCGACGGTACACAGGCCATTGACAACGGCCACCAGTCGTTCACTCTCGGCATCTTGCGGGGGAGGATGTTATGATAGCGGCTCGGAATGAACAACGGAACCCAACTCACCATGCTAGACCCGAAACGCCTGCGCAGCGAACTTGACACCATCGCCAGCCAACTCGCCCGCCGTGGCTACACCCTCGACTGCGCCCGTCTGAGCGAGCTAGAAGAGCAGCGGAAGCGGCTCCAGGTTGCTACCCAAGAGCTACAGAACGAGCGCAACAGCCGCTCCAAGGCGATTGGCAAGGCCAAGGCCAGCGGCGCAGATATCCAGCCCCTGCTGGCTCAGGTCGCCGACCTTGGCGAGCGGCTTAAAGCGGCCCAGGAGCAGCTCACCGCCCTACAAACCGAGCTGGAGGAGATCGCGCTGGGGATTCCCAACCTCCCCCACCCCAGCCTTCCCGACGGCAGCAGCGAGGCGGAGAACCGCGAGGAGTTGCGCTGGGGCGAGCCGCCCCACTTCGCCTTTCCCCCGCTCGACCATGTCGATCTCGGAGTCCGTTGCGGACTGCTCGACCTAGAGGCCGCAGCCAAACTTACCGGCGCCCGCTTCACCACCCTACACGGCCCACTCGCCCGCCTGCACCGCGCCCTGATTCAGTTTATGCTCGATCTGCACACCAGCGAGCATGGCTACACCGAGCTCTACGTCCCCTACCTGGTCAATGCCGAGAGCCTACGCGGCACCGGCCAACTGCCCAAGTTTGCTGCCGACCTCTTCAAGTTGCAAGGGGAGATGGAGTACTACTTGATCCCCACCGCCGAGGTACCGGTCACCAACATGGTGCGCGGCGAGATTATCGACGATGCCCGACTGCCGCTGCGCTGGGTCGCCCACACCCCCTGCTTCCGCTCCGAGGCCGGTTCCCACGGCAAGGATACCCGAGGCCTGATTCGTCAACACCAGTTTGAGAAGGTTGAGCTGGTGCAGATCGTCCGCCCGGAGGAGTCCTACGCCGCCCTGGAGGCGCTCACCGGCCACGCGGAGGCGGTGCTGCAACGCCTCGCCCTCCCCTACCGCAAAATCACCCTCTGCACCGGCGACCTCGGCTTCTCCGCTGCTAAAACCTATGATCTGGAGGTGTGGCTACCTGCGCAAAACAGCTACCGCGAAATCTCCTCCTGCTCTAACTTCGAGGATTTTCAGGCGCGTCGCTTGCAGGCGCGTCGCCGCGACCCGGTTAGCCGCACCCCGGAGCTGGTTCACACCCTCAACGGCTCTGGCCTAGCGGTGGGCCGCACCCTGGTGGCGATTCTGGAGAACTACCAGCAGGCCGATGGCGCGATCCATATCCCCGAGGCACTCCACCCCTACATGGGGGGGCTGACCCAGATCCCCGCCCGCGTTACCGGCTGATCCCCGATGCGCCGCAGTCGTCTCTCGCCCACGGCCAAGATCATTCTGTTGGTGACCGGCCTAGCCGCTCTCTATGGCGGCTGGTTTGCCGGACACGAATATGCCAAGATGCGCTTTCAACCGCAGGCCCTGCTCCTCTACAGCAGCCCCCAATCCCTCCCCGCCCTGCCGCTGCATGATCACCTCGGCAACCCGGTCGATCTGAGCCAACCCGCAGGCTGGCGGCTACTGCTCCCACTCAGCAGCCGCGAAGCATCGCAGCGCCAACTGCTCCAGCACCTCTCGCGACTGCACAACCGCTTGGCACCCAGCCCCGAACTGCACCGCGAGATTCGCTATCTGCTAATCCCCGCCGATCCCCAACTCAGCGACCGCGAAGCACTCGGTACCCTGCTTCACGGCTATAGCCACAACTTTTTCGCCCTTCTTGGTGATGAGCAGACCCTCACCACCTTGCACCACCATCCCGCCTTGCAACCCCGTACCGCCAGCCAGGAGCAACCGACAATCCGCTTCACCGATGGCGGCGTACTCCTACTGATGCGCCCCAATGGCCAGATTATCGGCGAATTTCCCCGCCTTAGCGACCCCCAGCTCATTGCCGACGATCTCCAACGGCTATTTGCTCTCTATCGCTAGGGTCTGCAAAATCCGCAACGCCACGCTGGAGTGTGGCCCCGCTCTATGGTATGTTGCCAAGCTACCGCTGTCAGCGGTGGCTGATTGGCCCGATTGGGCAAAATCAAGTTTCATTGGATTGATCTGGGCGTGCATACCGCCTCACCGAGCAGGGATAAACTGCCTGGTGCGCTCTGTGTGCCAACGTCCCGATCCGTATAGCCGGTTATTGCGATGTACAAAGTTCTGATAGTCGATGACCATGAACTGGTTCGCACCGGCCTGCGCCTTATCCTGGAAGATCACAAAGACATTGATGTCATTGGCGAGGCAGGTTGTGGAGAAGATGCGGTACGGCTTGCCGATAGCCTACACCCAGACCTTGTTCTCATGGATATTAACATGCCTGGAATCGGTGGAATCGAAGCGACCCGCCGTATTCGCCAGCGCCATCCCGAGATTCAGGTGATTGCCGTCACCGTCCACTCCGATGCCCCGTTCCCCGGCAAGCTGCACGAAGCGGGCGCTATCGGCTACCTCAACAAGGGCTGTCCCGCCGACGAAATGTTCGAAGCGATTCGCAGCGTCGCGGCCGGCAAGCCCTTCGTCAGCCGCGAGGTGTCGCAGAAGCTCACCCTCGCCACCCTCAATGGCCAGCACCCCGACTCCCCATTTCGCAGCGTTTCACAGCGGGAGATGCAGGTGATGATGATGATCATTCAGGGAATGAAGAACCAGGATATTTCCGACTCCCTGCACCTTAGCCCCAAGACGGTCAGCACCTACCGCCACCGCCTGTTCGAGAAGCTGCGCGTAGAGACCGATGTCGAACTCACCTTTCTCGCCTTGCGTCATGGGCTAGTCGATCTGCAACAAAGCGGCTCCATGGGGTGATTCTCGCCGAGCTGCCACCGCTCACCCTCTATCTTCACCTCCCTTGGTGCCTGCACAAGTGCGCCTATTGCGATTTTAACTCCCACCCGGCGACCACTCCCCTTGATGAGGATCGTTATATCACCGCGCTCTTGGCCGATCTGGAGCTGGAGCTGCCGCTGGTGGCGGGGCGTTCAGTTAGCGCCCTGTTTATCGGTGGCGGCACCCCCTCACTCTTCTCTCCGGCGGCGATTCAACGCCTGCTGACCGGTATTGGTGAGCGCCTGTCGCTGCAACCGGGGCTGGAGGTGACGCTTGAGGCCAATCCGGGGGCGCTCGATAGCGGGCATCTTGCCGGTTACCGCGCCGCCGGGGTCAACCGCCTCTCACTCGGGGTGCAGAGCTTCGACCCCGAGGCGCTGCAACGGCTGGGGCGGATTCACACCCCGGCCATGGCCCTTGCCGCGATTGCCGAGGCGCAGGCGGTCGGCTTTCCCCGCATCAATATCGACCTGATGTATGGCTTGCCGCAGCACTCCCCCGCTGCGGCGCTAGCCGATCTGGCGCAAGCTCTTGATCTCGGAATCAACCACCTCTCCCGCTATCAGCTCACCTTGGAGCCGGGTACCGAACTCTATCGCCACCCGCCGCCGCTGCCCGATGAGGAGCAGATCGCCGAGATCGAGGCGCAGGGCGAGGCGCTGCTGCTACAGCGTGGAGTGGAGCGCTACGAGGTCTCCGCCTACGCCCGCCGTGGCGAGGCGTGTCAACACAACCTGAATTACTGGCATTTTGGCGACTACCTCGGGATCGGCGCGGGTGCGCACGGCAAGGTGACTACCCACCAGGCGATTTTACGCCGTCGTCGGCGGGCCAATCCGCAGGCCTACCTGCGCCAAGCGGGCCATGCCGCCGCCGTCCCCGACTCCTATCCGCTTACTCACGGTGATTTAATCGCGGAGTTTATGCTCAATGCACTGCGCCTGCACCACGGTTTTCCGCTCTCACTCTTCGCCGCCCGCACCGGCCTGCCAGCGAGCGCCATCGCCCAGCCCCTCGCCACCGCCCAGGCCCAGGGATTACTGCGCACCCAAGCCGATTGGATACAACCTACCCCGCTTGGCGCACAATTTCTGAATGACCTAATGGCGCTGTTTGTTGAGGTTTGAACGGATCGCTGAATGGGGCTTATGTAGCTGGGGATAGAGAGAGGATAGAAGAGCGAAGAGAGACGCAGAGGGCTTTTCTCCCCGCTCTCGTTGCTCCTCTGTGTAGGACATTTCTTACACAAAAATCCGAAAATTCTGATGCCCAAAAAATCGAACGAAAAGACTCTTACTTATCAGCAGATATAGGCATATGCAACACTATAAAAAATCCAAAGACCTCCGCATATCTCTATGAGAGCAAAAGATAAAAACAAAAATATGTTTTTTATTTCTAATGGCTTTTAACCCTACTTGACAGCATTAGGGAGGGCCATGAAAGATTTATTACCCGAGTAACTGTTCGTTGTTTATTGTGTCCGAAGCAACTATACTCTGTAGCATCAGATGAGAGCTGCAACAGATAGCCCTTCTGAACGACAGAGTGGTCAGTCGTCTCTTCTCGCACTCTTCCACTCGCCAATTTATCGATGACTTTTTGATGAGGTGTACTATGAAGATTCTAACCACCACAAAACTGCTACTGATCGCCAGTGCCACCGCCCTACTGATGGCTTCTGCTGCTCAGGCAAACAACACCCGCACGGGTGATATGGAGGTTACTGCCCAGGTGCGCGGCACCTGCTTAATTAACAGTGTTGGCGACATGCCCTTCGGTCTGCTCGACTACCGCGCCAGCGAAGCCCCTGCTGATGCCACTGCGGTAGTCCAACTGCGCTGTGTCAACAACATTAACTATCATCTTTATGCCGATATGGGGGCGCGTGGTAATCGCACCCTAGAGGGTGATGGTCATACCTTGGCCTACGAACTCTATACCGACAGCGGTTATTCGACGGTTCTGGGAACCGATACCACCGGTGGCACCATCTCGGGAAGTGGTGCAGGAATGGGCATACCTAATATGATTGAAAGAACCATCTATGGCCGCATCCTTGGTGCCGACATCAACGCCCTGGCAAATAGCCTCGCCGATGAGGTCAGCCTGAGCGACACGGTAGTGGTGACCCTAGAGTTCAACTAGAAGTATCACGCCGCAGATGTTGTTCCACACCAACTACCCGGTGGCCCTTTGGGCCACCGCCCTGCTGCTGGGGGTCGCGCTGCTTTCGCCGCCCCCTCCCGCTTGGGGAACAGGCTTCTCCGTCTCCCCGCCACGCATTGAGATCAGCCCCGGACAGCGCATTGTTACCCTCACGGTGCGTAACCACAGTGACCGTCCCATCGCCTTTCAGGCCGAGTCGCAACGCTGGGTGCAAGAGGCCGATGGGCGCTCCGGCTACCACCTCAGTCCTGAGCTGGTGGTGGTACCCCCCCGCTTTGAGATCGCCGCGCAGCAGCAGCAGAGCCTGCGGGTCGGTCTGCGCACTCCCCACCCGGAGCATCAAGAACACGCCTATCGAGT
>SLIM01000204.1 GCA_007135625.1 Gammaproteobacteria bacterium | reverse complement strand
GCGAAACTCCTGGCGGGCCTGTTCGGCGAGCGGGGTGGGGATGGTGTCGCAGTTGTTAATCCGCGCTAGCGGGCCGACGCGGTAGCTCCCGGCCTCGCTGCCGAGGCTGCGAATAAAGGGGAACTTCATGTAGCTCCAGGGCTTGACCTGCTCATGAATCACCGCTTCATAGCCCTGATAATCGAGGTGGTCAAAAATCAGCGAACCGTCGGGGCGACGCGCCCGCAGACCGCCGTGGTAGAGATCCAGCTCCCCGTTGCCGCCGATCAGGCCAAGCATGTTGGTGGTGATGGTGGCGAAGCGGCGGGTGTTGTCGAGATCGGCATGGAGCAGCCGCTTGGCCAGATCGAGGGCGGCCTGAGACCACGCCAGAATCGGCTGGTACTCGGTCTGCAAGTAGGCGAGTTCCTGCCGCGAAATCCCTTTATTGACCCCGCCGGGAATCGCCCCGGTGCCGTGGACCCGCTTGCCGGAGGTGACCCGAATCACCTCCTGGCCAAACTTGCGCAGCAGTACCCCCTGCTTGGCAATCTCTGGGTGGTCTTGCAATACACCAATAATATTGCGATGGGCAACCGCATCATCGTAGCCAAACAGCAGGTCGGGGGAGGAGAGGTGGAAGAAGTGGAGGGCGTGCGACTGCAAATGCTGGCCGAGGTGCATGAGGCGGCGAATCTTCTCGGCGGTGGGGGGGAGCTGATCGACCCCCACCAGTTGATCCACCGCCTTGGCGGCGGCGAGGTGGTGGCTAACCGGGCAGATCCCGCAGAGTCGCTGCACCAGCACCGGCAGCTCCCAGTAGGGCCGCCCCTGGATGAACTTCTCGAAGCCACGAAACTCAACGATGTGCAACCGCGCTTGCTGGACGTGATTCTCCTCATCCAGCAGCAGGGTCACCTTGCCGTGTCCCTCGACGCGGGTCAGCGGTTCAATCACCACCCGCCGCAGGCGCTCAGGGTGGGCGGCACTCTCCAGGGTGTTTGGGGTATCAGTCATAGCGAATCTGCCGGTAGGCGAACTCCACCGGTTTACCGGCGAGAAGTTCTTCAAGAAAAGTCCAGATGGTCTCCGCCGATGGCGGGCAACCTGGGAGAAAATAGTCGATCTTAACCACTTCGTTCAGCGGGTACACCTGGTTGAGCAGCAGCGGAATCTCGGGGTCATTAGGAATCTGTGGCGATTCGACACCAACCCCGTGCAGATAAGCCTCCTGCAAGCAGTCACGCAGGGCAAAGCTGTTGCGCATCGCCGGAACCCCGCCGGTAATGGCACACGCCCCGACCGCTACCAGAATCTGGCAGTGGCTACGGAACTCGCGCAGCACCTCGACATTCTCCGCATTGCAGACCCCCCCTTCGATCAGGCCGACGGTACACGCCCCGATCTGCTTGATGTCGGTTAACGGGGTACGGTCAAAATCGACAGCGGCGGCGAGGTCGATAATCCGCTCGTCAATGTCGAGTAGCGACATGTGGCAACCGAAGCAACCCCCGAGTGAACAGGTTGCAACTTTGGGTTTCTGGTTCATCGCTCCCCCTGCGCTTGGCGATGGTCGGCGAGATCACCGACCACGCTAATCGGTTTTTGGTCGTAAAGGCGCTCTCCGATGGGGATCTCAAATCCCTTATGCTTCGGCAAAATCGCTCCCACCGGGCAGACCTCGACCGCCCGATCTTGGTGGTGTAACTCGCTATCGGCCAGCCGACCGGTGGTGGAGTTGACCGCCAGATACTGCCCCAGACCGCGCCCGCGCATTCCGAACACCCCCTTGCCATCGCTCTCCTCGCTGGCGCGTACACAGAGCGCACAGAGAATACAGCGGTTGGGTTCCAGCACTACATCGGGGTGGGAGGCATCCAGGCGGTGCTGGGGGTAGAGGTGGGTCAGCTCCGGGGCGAGCATTCCGCAAAAATAGGCGACCGCTTGCAGTTGGCAGTTGCCGCTCTTTTCGCAGCCGGGGCAGAGGTGGTTGCCCTCCACAAAGAGCATCTGCAGCAGGGTGCGGCGATCCTGCTGCAGCGCTTCGCTGCTATTTTCGACCTCGCTCTCGGCCAGCGCTGGGGTGGTGCAGGCCGCCACAGGGCGACCATTGAGGCGCACCGTGCAGAGGCGACAGGAGCCGTGGGGGGTAAACTTGGGGTTGTGGCAGAGGTGCGGAATATAGACCCCCGCTGCCATCGCCGCCTGCATAATCGTCTCCCCCGGTTGAAAGGGGATTTGCTTGCCATCAAGATGAAAGTGCGCGAGCATCTCAACCCCCTTGCTGTTCGGTTGCATGGGCCTCACCACTCTCGCGTGCCTCTTGCAGGGCGCTATCGAGATCGAAGGCGGGGCCGAATGGCCGTTGTGCGACCTGGTGTGTGACGTGAGCAAACTGCTCCAGAAGATCGAGGAGCGCGACGGTGGCGGTCGTCCCGAGGCCGCAGTGGCTGGTGCGCCGCATTACTCCGGCGAGTTGCCGCAGATGCTCCAGATCTTCGGCGGAGCCTTGGTCGGCCTGAAGTTTGGCAATGCCGCGCTGTATCAGGGTAGTGCCTACCCGGCAGGGGGTGCAGAAGCCGCATGACTCGTGTGCGAAGAAGTCGGCAAAGTTACGCACCACCGCCAAGAGGTCGCGCTGCTGGTTAAAGATCATCAGCGAGCCGCCGGTGGCGAGATCTTCAAATGCGATGCGGCGGCCAAAGTCCCGCGCCGGAACCATCCGCCCCGCCGCCCCGGCGACCTGTACCGCCTGCGGATCGACCGCTCCGCACTCCTCCAGCAGTTGTTGTAAAGTGACTCCGTAGGGATACTCATAGATGCCGGGACGGGCGCAGTCGCCGGAGATACTGAGCAGCTTAGTCCCGCTGGATGCGGCACTGCCGACGCGGCAAAACCACTCCGCCCCATGGACGGCGATCATCGCAGCGGCGACGAAGGTCTCGACATTGTTGATTACCGTGGGGTAGCCTCGATAGCCTCGGGTGACCGGGAAGGGGGGGCGATTGCGCGGATGTCCGCGCTTCCCCTCCAGTGACTCAAGCAGCGCCGACTCCTCGCCGCAGATGTAGGCCCCGGCACCCAGATGGATCTCAATATCAAAGGCGAATCCTAACCGGTCATGGAGTGCCGCACCGAGCAGCCCTACCTCCCGGCGGCGGGCCAGCTCCTGGCGAAGTGGCTCCAGCAGATAGCGGTACTCGCCGCGCAAATAGACAAACCCGGTACTCGCTCCAATGATCCCGGCGCACAGGGTCATGCCGTCGAACATGCGGTCGGCGTACTCTTGCAGCAGCAGTCGATCCTTAAAGGTACCCGGCTCCCCCTCATCGGCGTTGCACACCACCACCCGCTGGTTGGGGCTGCTCGCCGCCGCATCCCGGCACAGTTTCCACTTGAGCGCGGTTTTGAAACCGGCCCCGCCGCGTCCACGCAGTCCGCTCTGCTCCAGTTGCTGCAACAGCGCCGCACCGCCATCGCGCAATAGCGCGGTGAGTGCCGCCCCGTCGGGATGCTCAGTGGCCAGTAGCAGATCACTGCGCCGCACCCCGGGGGCGACGCGAAACAGCTCCTGCGGCCACGCCGTTAGCTCTCGCCCCTCCTCGACCAACTCCGCAATTTGGTCGATACGCGCCGTCGTTAGCGCTGGAATCGTCCAGCCATTGACCAGCAGCGCCGGCCCCTGATCACTCATGCCAATGCAGGAGGTGTAGTCGATGGAGAGGCGAGCGTCGGCACGCACCGCCCCGCCGACCGTCACCCCCAGGCGTGAGGCGAGCCGTTCGGCCAGGGCGCGGCTGCCCTGCAGTTGCTCAATGATGTTGTCGCTAATGAGGAGCCGAAACTGCCCCGGGTCATCAGGGTGGAGAAAGCTGTAGAAGTCGATCACCCCGTCGATCTGAAGGGGAGAGAGCCGCAACTGCTGCGCCAGCCACGCTACGGTTTCGCGATCTATCGAGCGGTAGCGCTGCTGCACCTCAATCAGGATTTGCAACAGGTTATGGGACTCCCCCTGCCACGCTTGCAGCAGTTCCGGGAGCTGCTCCCGACCCTCTGGAGGCGGGGTAAGCTGTCGGTTTTCGTTCATCATGCGCCCTCTGCGGTACTCCTGCTGGTGAATCTTCCACTCGCCAACCTATTTTAGCCGGTCGCCAAAAGGATGCAGCAATCTTTTTGCACTTTTCTTGATTAAGATCATCTCAGCTAACGGTGCAGTGGAAAGAGTGGGGTATACTGCGGGTTCGAGGTTTTCAGAGGTTCGAGGTTCGAGGCGCGAGGCGCGAGGTTCGAGGCGCGAGGCGCGAGGTGCGAGGTGCGAGGCGCGAGGTGCGAGGTGCGAGGCGCGAGGTGCGAGGCGCGAGGT
>SLIM01000362.1 GCA_007135625.1 Gammaproteobacteria bacterium | reverse complement strand
TGGTTCAATCCAAGGCCATAGAGAAACCCCAGCGCCCAATCCCGTACCCCAGCGGCCCGCACCGCCAGCGCCGCCCCCTCCTCCGGCAGCAGCGGCACAAACAGCGCGGCCTGATCGTGCAGCGTCGCCCGACTCTCCGCGCTGAGGGTACCCAGCAGGCTTGCCAGCGGCTCCTCCTGCAACGGCTCAGCACGCTCAGCACTGCCGCGAGCGGCCAACTCCTGCCGCCACTGCGCCTCCTCCGTGCCGCTTCCGCCACTGAGCAGACCGCACAGCAGCCCATGCGCCTCCGCCGCTCCACACGCCAGCGCGGCCCCTGCCAGGGCCGTCTCCAGCTCCTCATAGTCTATCGAATAGCCACTCATGCGCCACAACCCCATTCTCTTTTTTCTAAAAAACGAATACCATACCGGTTTCGGCTCCGTTTGTCACGGTACAAATCGGTGGTGCGGTGACGCGGTAACACACTGTACACCACTCCCCCTCTTGCCCTATACTGTGAGCAGCGGGTGGATCGACCCATCAGCCGGACTGAATCCACCGCACCGGGTCATTACTCCTTAGTCTTTTGATGGATTGAAGCCAAATGAATAGCGAACAACACCTGAACATTACCGAAAGTGACCTGAAGCTGCTGGAAAACCGAGTTGAAGAGCTGGTTTCCACCGTTGCCAAGCTGACCGAGGAGAACCGCGCACTGCGGGCTAGCCAGAGCAAACTGGTGAGCGAACGGGCCGAACTGATCGAAAAGAGCGAGCTGGCCAAAAGCCGGGTCGAAGCGATGATCAACCGACTAAAGGCGCTGGAAGTCCAACCGTGAGCGACGAAACTATTCCCGTATCAGTTCATATTCTGGACAAGGAGTACCGCATCGCCTGCAAACGTGGCGATCAAGAGGAGCTGTTGGAGTCAGCCCGCTATCTCGATCAACGTATGCGCGAGGTCAAACAGAAGGGCAATGTCATTGGCGTTGATCGCATCGCCGTGCTCACCGCCCTCACCATGGCAACCGAACTACTTAAAAACAAAGGCATTAAAAGCCCGGGCAGTAACGATGCTGTCAGTCGCCGCGTTCGCGCCATGCAGAAAAAGATCGAAAGTGCCATTGAAGAGGCGCAGCCCTATATCTGAGGGAGAGAGGCGACAGAAGAGGGAGAAGAGAGGGGAGGAGAAAAAAGCAGAGCAGAGAGAAAAAAGTCAAAAAGTAGGGGAGATCGCCGAGAGCTCTCTCCCCTCCCCTCTGCTCGCCTACTCCACCTTATCCCCCTGATCCGCCGCGCCCCCCCGCCCAACGGCAAGGGTGAGGCGCTGCCAATTCTCACTCTGCTGCGAGCGATCCTGCGGTGGATGCCAGAGATGGAGTACCGGCACCGCAAAGCGCCCCTCCTTGCGATAGACCCCGGCCTGAATCAGCCGCACCACCAGCTCCGAATCCTCATGGCCCCACCCGGTAAACGCCTCATCGAAACCGCGCACCGCGACAAAATCCTCCCGCCAAATCGCGAGATTGCAGCTCATTACCTGCTGCCAGCGGGTTGGCCGACGCAGCCGCCACCCCCCCAACGGCAGCCGCAGCAGCGGTAGCAGCCGGTTCAGACGACGGCGCAGCCAGCAGTAGGCCAAAAAACCCCGTCCCCGCCGATGCAGCACCACCTCACCACCCACCACCTGCTGGCTAAAGGCGGGGGTGAGCAGCACCCGATTACCGGCGACAAAGCGCCCCGGCGCGGCCAATCGCCGATGGGTCGCGACAAAATCGGGCAGCACGATGCAATCCCCATCGACAAAGATCAAATACTCCCCAGCGCTGGCCGCCACCGCTTGATTACGCACCGCCCCGGCGCGAAACCCTTGATCCTCCTGCCAAACATAATGGGTAACAATCTCTTGTCCGGCGATAAACTCCCGAATCGAACGCTGATGCACCAGCTCGGAGCCATCATCGGCAATAATGATCTCAAAGTCACGATCCCCCTGCGCATAGAGGCTCTTCAGCACACAGCGCAGCGCATCCGAACGGTTATAGGTGGTCACAATCACTGAGATACTTGCCACTCACCGGCTCCCTCTAAGCGACTGTCCGCACTTTGCCCTTATCACCGACTGACCCAAATAAATCATGATGTTTTTCTATCGTCACAGCCCTTATCGCCCACTGACCCAGATAAATCATGATGTTTTTTTGCAGTCACACCAGAAGGAAATAGATCTTTTGAATCAGTCTGTTGCACGGAGTGCGCGGAACCTGGGCTCTGCCCCTCCAATTGGGCAATTTTAAGGTATTTATAGTAGCTTCCCTCCGCATTGGAGAGGGCCAGCATCAACCCCTCGCGGCCATCCAGAAAGCCCCTCCGCAGCAGATAGGTGCGGACAAAAGACCACCACCCCTTGGCCACTGCCTTGGGTAGCGACGAGCGTACCCCCCGCTGATAGGCACTTACTGCGGCTAGCGTGGAGTAGTGGTTGACCTTGGCGAGTACCTCCTCCAGATCGACAAAAGCCTCATGCTGCAACGGAGCGTGTAACCGAGCGACCGCACCCGTCACCACCACCCGCTCATGCACCAAATCGCTGGAGAAGCGGGCGCAATCACGCCGAAACAGCCGCAATACCGGATCGGGCCACCACCCCCCGTGGCGCATCTCACGCCCGCAGTAGGTGGAGAGACGCGGGATCTGGTAGCCGACGTAGTGCGGGGAGCAGATCGCTTGGTGAATCTCTTGGCACAGCGCTGGCGAGAGGTACTCATCGGCATCCAGCGACAACACCCACTCTTGGGTGGCATACTCCAGCGCCCGCTGCTTTTGCGGCCCAAAGCCGGGCCAATCGGTGCAGTAGACGTGGGGAGTGTAGCGGCGGCAGATCTCCACCGTCTGATCACGGCTCCCGGAGTCGAGTACAATAATCTCCTCAGCCCAGGTGACCGACTCCAGACAGCGGGCGATCTGTCGCGCCTCATCCTTAACAATCAGAATCACGCTAACCATCTTCCTCCCCACATTTTGCACCCTCCGCGCAACACACTGACTCAAAATATGTATTTTTTAGCATGACGATAGAAAAACATCCTAATTTGCTTGAATCAGTGGGTGATAAGGGCAGGGTGTGGAAAATCGGTTGTTTGTCGATACTCCCCTGCATTCACTCCTCCACGCCCCACACCAAACTACGCGCCAACATCACCGCATCTTCTTTTCCATGCGGTGTTGGGTAGTAGTTGCGCCGCACCCCAATCTCATTAAATCCACAGTTGCGGTAAAGTGCCAAGGCTCGCTGATTGGAGTAGCGTACCTCCAGAAAGGCGCTGTCACTGCCTTGCTGCACCGCGATGTCGAGCAGTCGCGTAAGCAGTCGCTGCCCTAGTCCCTGCCGCTGGTGGCTGGGGTGAATGCAGAGGTTAAGAATGTGGGCCTCGCCAGCACCGAGCGACATCACCCCGTAACCGACGATGGTCTTATCCACAATCAGCAGTAGGCAGGTGTAGCCAGCGGTGAGGCAGTCGCGAAAGTTGCCCTTGCTCCAGGTGACGGAGTGGGCAGCCCGCTCGATCTGCATGACGCTGACCAGATCCTCTTGCAGCATTGGGCGCAGGTGCAGCGCTCTGGTGGTGGCGCTACTCATCCTGCACTTCTCCCGAGGCGGCGGCTGGCGCGTTGCAGATCGTCCCAGCTCTTTACCTTCTCCTGTGGGCTACGCAGCAGGTAGGCGGGGTGGTAGCTGACCAGGAGCGGAGTCTGTTGCGGGCCGAAGCGAAACTCTTGGCCACGCAGTTTAGCGAGGGGATCGTCGCGCTCGAGCAGTCCGTGGGCGGCGACTCGCCCTAGCACCAAAATCAGTTCAGGAGCGATGAGCTCGATCTGGTGCAGCAGATAGGGGCGGCAGCAGGCGACTTCGTCGCGATGGGGGTCGCGGTTGCCTGGGGGGCGACATTTGAGCAGATTGGCGATGTAGACCTGATGGCGTTTCAGTCCAATCGCGTGAAGCATGGCGTTAAGCAGTTGCCCGGCGCGTCCGACGAAGGGTTCGCCGAGGCGATCCTCTTCGGCACCGGGTGCCTCGCCGATGACGAGCAGCCGCGCCTTGCGGTTGCCAATGCCGAAGACAACGTTACTACGGCCCTCCTGCAGGGAGCAGGCGCGACATCCGGCGACCTGACGCGATAATTCTTCCCAAGTGGGGGTATGGGCCAGTTGCGCAGCGGGTGTGGCGAGCGGCGTAGGCGAGGCGGCGACCGGCACAGGCGAGGCGGCGACCGGTGCAGGCGAAGCGGCGACCGGCACAGGCGAAGCGGCGACCGGCACAGGCGAAGCGGCGACCGGTGCAGGCGAGGCGGCGACCGGCACAG
>SLIM01000207.1 GCA_007135625.1 Gammaproteobacteria bacterium | reverse complement strand
TGGATCGGATCGGCCTGGAAACCGTCGATGGCCAGCCCCTCGCTGACAATGAAGAGCGGGTCGCTTTCCATCGTCAACTGATCGAAGAGGAGTGTCTCGCCTGCCACAGTGAGCATCGGGGAGTGCAAGCCTTTCGTCCCATCGGTCGCTTCTCCCACGATCTGCTCCAGATGGCTACCCGAGAGCAGTGTGACGGCTGCCATCTGCGACCGGAGGATAGTCTGCATCGCCGTATTGAGGGGAATTGTGCTCTCTGCCACAGCAGCGAGGCTTGGCTACCCGCCCGTTTCGAGCATGATCGCTACTTCCGCTTTGATCGCGACCATGAGACCGCGTGCGTTACCTGCCATGTCGATCATGACTACAGCCGGTACACCTGCTACGGCTGCCACGAACACTCCCGCTCGAAAATTCGCAAGGAGCATTGGGAGGAGGGGATACGCGACTTTGAAGAGTGCGTCGATTGCCACCGCAGCGGTGATGAGGACGAGGCGAAGTCTCTCTGGCGGCAACGCAGCGGTGGCGCTACGCGATACGACGAGGCTAGCGACAGAGATAGGGAGCATACCTCCTCGTCGAAACGGGAAGAGGAGAAGGAGAGGCGGCGGTATCGTGAGGAGGATCACGATGATGGTTAGTCACGTCTGGCCTGCCTTCCATCACCCTAAGCCTGGTCTTCCTCGGCGTGCAACGGCGCTTCATCCTGCCATTTCCAGTTGAGGATCTCCGCCATGTCCTCCCCGTTTTTTTCAATATAGGCTTTGTGATCCAACAGCTTGTCGCGCAACATCTGTTTTACATAGGCAGCGCGTGAACCGAGACTCGCTACCCGGTCGATGACATCACCGGCCAGGTGGAAGCGGTCGAGATCGTTCAATACCGCCATATCAAAGGGCGTGGTGGTGGTGCCGTTCTCTTTGTAACCGCGCACATGGAGGTTGTGGTGGTTGCTGCGGCGGTAGGTCAGCCGGTGGATTAACCAAGGATAGCCGTGATAGGCAAAAATAATCGGCCTCTCCTTGGTAAACAGCACATCAAAATCCCTATCCGACATGCCGTGCGGGTGCTCACTTGGCGGTTGCAGGGCCATTAGGTCTACCACATTGATCACGCGAATCTTGAGTTCCGGGAACTGCTGGCGCAGCAGTTTGACCGCTGCCAGGGTCTCCAGAGTTGGCACGTCGCCGCAACAGGCCATGACCACATCCGGGTCGCCACCCTCGTCGTTACTGGCCCATTTCCAAATCCCCAGCCCGGCGGTGCAGTGTTTCGTCGCCGCCTCCATATCCAGCCATTGCAGCCCCGGCTGCTTGCCAGCGATGATGACATTGACATTGTTATGGCTGCGCAGACAGTGGTCAGTTACCGAGAGTAAGGTATTGGCATCGGGCGGCAAATACACGCGAATGATTTCGGCTTTTTTATTGACCACCACATCAATAAATCCCGGATCCTGATGACTAAAGCCATTGTGATCCTGCCGCCACACATGGGAGGACAACAAATAATTCAACGAGGCAATGGGCCGCCGCCATGCAATATCGCGTGTCACATCCAGCCACTTGGCGTGTTGGTTGAACATCGAATCCACAATATGGATAAAGGCCTCATAGCAGGAGAAAAATCCGTGTCGCCCGGTGAGTAGATACCCTTCGAGCCAGCCCTGGCACTGGTGCTCGCTCAACATCTCCATGACCCGCCCATCGGGCGCAATGTGGTCATCGCCGGGTAGGATCTCTGCGGTCGAACAACGGTTCGTCACTTCAAACAGCGCCCCCCAGCGATTGGAGGCGATTTCGTCGGGACTGAACACGCGAAAGTTACGCGCCTCACTATTGAGTTTCATCACATCGCGGATAAATTCGCCCTGTTTGCGCGTCGCTTCGGCCAGTACCTCGCCTGGATTTGGCACCTTCACTGCATAATTGCGAAAGTCCGGCATGCGCAAATCGCGCAGTAATGCTCCGCCATTGGCGTGGGGGTTGGCACCCATGCGCCGCTCGCCGGTGGGTGCCAAAGCGGCCAGTTCGGCGATAAGTCGCCCGGTATCATCAAATAACTCTTGGGGTTGGTAACTCTTTAGCCACTGCTCAAGCAAGCCGATATGCGCTGGTTGTTTGACGAAATTGGTGATCGGTACCTGATGGGCGCGGGACGACCCTTCGATAGGGAGACCATCGACGAATTTGGGACCGGTCCAGCCCTTGGGGGATCGCAAGATAATCATCGGCCAGCGCGGGCGCTGCGTGAAGCCATTAGTGCGGGCATCCTGCTGAATTAGCGCAATTTCGGCAACCACCTTATCCAGGGTCGCCGCCATTAAGGTGTGCATCTGCTCGGGATCATCCCCCTCAACGCAATAGGGCGTGTAACCATAGCCGCGAAACAGCGCGTCTAGTTCATCGCGGGGGATGCGCGCCAGCACCGTGGAACTGGCGATTTTGTGGCCGTTCAAATGCAGAATCGGCAACACCGCGCCATCATGCACCGGGTTGAGAAATTTATTGGAGTGCCAACTGGTCGCCATCGGCCCGGTTTCCGCCTCGCCATCCCCCACCACGCAGACCACGAGTAGATCGGGATTATCGAACGCCGCGCCATAGGCGTGGGAGAGGGCATAGCCCAGTTCGCCACCTTCGTTGATTGAACCCGGCGTTTCCGGCGCGACGTGGCTGGGAATGCCGCCGGGAAAAGAAAACTGGGTAAACAGTTTTTTCATTCCGGCCTCGTCTTGGGAAATGTTGGGATAGACCTCGCTGTAGCTCCCCTCCAGCCAGGTGTTGGCGACCAGACTCGGTCCACCATGGCCAGGGCCGGTGACATTGAGAATGCGCAGATCATATTGGCAAATGATGCGATTTAGGTGGACATAAATAAAATTAAGACCGGGCGTAGTGCCCCAGTGCCCAAGCAGGCGCGGCTTGATATGCTCAAGCCGGAGGGGTTCTTTCAGCAACGGATTATCAAATAGAAAGATCTGTCCCACCGACAGATAGTTGGCAGCCCGCCAGTAGGCATCCATCTTGCGGAGCAACTCAGGCGATAAGTCAGTAGCAATTTCGGTGTTCATGGAGTTAGGCTCAGTTTTGCGCTATGGAAGGTGGGTACCTGAAGGGAGGCATGGGTATTTTGGTCATGCCCTGCATTCTCTGCTTCAGGAGCCATTGCGATCAGTTACTTAGTTACTTTATACAGGCGGGCATGTTCTGCGTCTGTACGCTATCGAACAGAGTCGTTCACTGCTTGCGGGTCGAAGGTCGATGGATAGGCCCAACCTCTACCGCGTCGGTTTTTGCCTGGGGTGCCGGTGGGGTGTTAAGCCGCAGCTTTTTAGCAGCGATATGCCGGGAGATGAAGCGGGAACCGGGCCGGTGAAGAGCGATATGCCGGGGAGATGAGGCGGAGCGGTTGTACGAGATGCAACGCTGGGCCAATGCCCATCACTTGATCGTTAGTTGAATCGTTTCAATCGATTATTACCCTTGGTTTATATTTGTTTTATATGTGGTTTATATAGGGAGCGGGCGACGGGAGTCGAACCCGCACGTCCAGAGTGGCGCTCTGTTCGGACTCTGAAGGCCCGTGTGCTACCATTACACTACGCCCGCATCCGTGAAGTCTCAGTGTACCCCAAATCACCCATCCTGTCGAGCTAAAGAGTCACCCAGTGACCCTGCTCGGCACACCTGACCAACCACCAATCCAGCAATAGCAAAGATGGCCCGCAAACTCGAACAGATCACCGCCCCCATCCGCCAGCACCTCAACCTGCGTCCGCGCTTCAAACTCCCCAGCGACGACGGCCCACTACCGCCCCCGCTAGAGGTCGCCCGCCGCCAAGGTGAAGCACTGCTACGCTTGGAGTTCTTCACCCTCATGGAGCGAATGGGTGTCACCGAACCGACACGGCAACTGGAACTGTGGGGGCAGCTCATTGAACACGGAGGCTACCTCCTCGACTTCGCACAACGCACCACCCTCCTCGCCGACCTACCCGGCGCGACCCACCCCCACCGCCGCGCCTACACCGCTTACTGCATCCTGCTCCACAGCCTACACCACCAACCCGACCGCAGCATGTTCCACAGCGCCACCCAACACCTCTTGCACCACCACTTCCTCGGCCTCTACCCCAAACACGCCACCCCGCGCAGCGCAGACCCGAAACAGCTCCGCCAACGCGCCCTAGTGCGGTTACGCAAACACTGGGGACTTGACACCACCCTCAAGGAGTCCTTCCACAGCGATTCCACCGGCATCCACTTCGCCCTGCGCATCAAACCCCCCTGCCACGCATGGCAGACCCTCCTTAGCGAACAAGGGCAACGCCTCAAACCGACCCGTATCG
>SLIM01000184.1 GCA_007135625.1 Gammaproteobacteria bacterium | reverse complement strand
TTTAACGCCGCATAGAGTCGAAGAACTCGTTATTGGTCTTGGTCACCTTGAGCTTGTCGTAGAGGAACTCCATGGCGGCTAGCTCATCCATCGGGTGGAGAATCTTGCGCAGAATCCACATTTTCTGAAGATCATCCGGGGGCATTAGCAGATCTTCGCGGCGAGTGCCGGAGCGGTTGATGTTAATGGCCGGGAAGATGCGCTTTTCGGCGATGCGGCGGTCGAGGTGGACTTCCATGTTCCCGGTTCCCTTGAACTCTTCGTAGATCACATCATCCATGCGTGAGCCAGTCTCGACCAGCGCGGTAGCGATGATGGTGAGACTCCCCCCCTCTTCGACGTTGCGTGCCGCTCCGAAAAAGCGTTTCGGGCGGTGCAGGGCGTTGGCATCGACACCGCCGGTGAGCACCTTGCCAGAGGAGGGGACAACAGTGTTGTAGGCGCGGGCGAGGCGGGTGATTGAGTCGAGCAGAATCACCACATCACGCTTATGCTCAACCAGCCGCTTCGCCTTTTCAATCACCATCTCAGCGACCTGAACGTGGCGCGGGGCCGGTTCGTCGAAGGTCGAGGAGATCACCTCAGCCTGACGCACGCTGCGCTGCATCTCGGTCACCTCTTCCGGGCGCTCATCAATGAGCAGCACAATCAGGTAGCACTCGGGGTGGTTGTGGGCAATCGACTGCGCGATATTCTGCATTAGCATGGTCTTCCCCGCCTTGGGAGGGGAGACGATCAGGCCGCGCTGCCCCTTGCCGATGGGGGCGACCAGTTCGATGGTGCGGGCGGTGATGTCTTCGGTGCTGCCGTTGCCTAGCTCCAAGTTGAACTTTACATTGGCGAAGAGGGGGGTGAAGTTTTCAAAGAGAATCTTGCTTTTGGTATTCTCCGGGCGCTCAAAGTTAATATCATTAACCTTAAGCAGGGCGAAGTAGCGTTCGGTCTCTTTGGGGGGGCGTATCTTGCCGGAGATGGTGTCGCCAGTACGCAGGCTGAAGCGGCGAATCTGGCTGGGAGAGACGTAGATGTCATCGGGTCCGGCGAGGTAGGAGCTGTCACCCGCTCGCAGGAAGCCAAAACCGTCGGAGAGGATCTCCAGAACACCATCGCCGTAGATGTCTTCACCCTTTTTGGCCTGCGCCTTGAGAATGGCGAAGATCAGATCCTGTTTACGGGTGCGGCCTACGCCTTCAATGTTCATCGCTTCGGCCTGCGCCGCAAGTTCGGCGACAGGCATTTTCTTCAACTCGGTAAGATTCATAGGTTCTATTATAGTGTAATGGATTGGGATGGATCGCTCGCAGATCTGACGCTACCGCTGGGGTGCATAAGATCGGAGGTTACTGTGGGATGGGTTGGGTTGATGCGCCGTGACGGGACACCGGATGAGCACAGGAGAGGATTCTAGGTGCTATCCGGTCGCTCGTCTAGCAGTTTTTACAGATTTTGGTCGATAAAGGCGGTTAGTTGCGATACGGAGACCGCCCCGACCTTAGTAGCCTCCACTTCACCATGCTTGAATAGCATCAGCGTGGGGATGCCACGGATGCCATATTTTGGTGGTGTGTTAGGGTTTTCGTCAATGTTGAGCTTGGCGATACGCAGCCTGCCCTTATACTTCTCGGCGATCTCATCCAGAATCGGGATGATCATTTTGCAGGGGCCGCACCACTCTGCCCAGTAGTCAACTAGCACAGGAAGGGTGGACTTTAGGACTTCACTATCGAAGCTGTCGTCGGTGACATGAGTAATCTTTTCACTCACTGATTCTCTCCAAATTGGGGTTGGCGCATAACCGGTCTGGACGGTTTGACCGGCTGATCACGGGTTGTTCTACCCGCCCGGATCGGAATGAAGGGCGATAAAGTGTTTATTTGAGCGAATTCGGAGGCACTTTGCAAGCACCAAAGTCATTCTACTACAAATGGGCAGCACTTTATCCTCGATTTTAATGTGTTTATATCCTCTGCGCTCTTTGCATCTTCTGCGGCAAGAGGGTAATGTTCTGTTTAGGCTCCATGGATTTTAGGGGTTGAACCATCTGTCTTGTGGTATGGCGCAGTTTATGTGGGTTATCAAGGGCCGGGAGAACATCGGCTTCGGCGACAAATGGAGTCACAGCGACCGGTGAGTGGATCCTCTAGGCTTTTTTCGGCCTTGATCATCGTTCCGGTCACCTTGACGGCGCTTTTGATTAGGGGGATACTTCGGCCTAGGCGGTACTGAGGCTAGGGAGTGGCTAAAATATCAATACAAAAATAGATTATATGTTCAGGGGTTGGCAAACCGAAGAGACTGCGCCTGTCCGGGCAACGCCTGTAGTGTGAGAGCGTTTAAGAGACTCTGAACTACCTCTTTTTGTTCGACGGTTTGTCATCTAGGATGTTTTAAGGTAATCTAGTTTGCGCACCTGATACTCGGGTATTAGGCGGGTATTGACACCAACCATCCATTTCAGCATGACAGAGCGCATGAAATTACATTCATCAGGTTTTTTTTCGATTCTTCTCACGCTCATGTTGTATGCCTGCGCTCTTCAAGTGCAGGCCGCACCACTCCCTAGGGTAGAGACAGAGCCGCCAAACTTTCCCCACCAAGTTCTCATCCTAAACTCCCACAGTGTAGGCATTCCATGGGCTACCCTGCTCAATCAAGCCATCATCGAGACTTTTAGTGAAGATATTCTGTCCGGCAAGGTGCAGATGCACGTTGAATATACCGGATTATCCCAGCACCTAGATACCACCTACCAAGAACGGCTGATTGAGCTGTATCAGCATAAGTATCGTGATCACCCGCCTGCGCTGATTCTAGCTGCCGATGTGTCTGCCATTGAATTTATTAAAACCTATCGCCACCGTCTCTTTCCCAAGGTGCCGGTGGTCTTTACGGCGGATGGCGGGCACACTCTACAGGATGAGTACAGTGAAGATATCATTGGTATTAGCACCCACTTGGATATTGCCCGCAACCTTGAAACCATCCTGCACCTGCACCCCAATACTCGCCAGTTTGCCGTTATCGGCGGCGCGGATCCAGCCGGGCGCAATCTTGCGGCCATGATTCACCAAGCCATGGCTCCCTCTATGGAAAAATATCCGGTGATTGATCTAGTGGGCTTGCCCATGGCCGAGCTGCTCGACCGGGTCGCTCATCTTCCTGAACAGACCGTCGTCTTGTATACAGTGATTCTGGTCGATGGTGACGGCGAGCGTTTCATCCCTCGTGAAATCCTCGCGCATCTATCACAGGCTGCCAATGCGCCAATCTACAGCTTCTGGGATACCATGCTGGGTTTTGGTATGGTCGGCGGTTACGTCTCGGATACGCACTCCCTGGGGCGACAAATGGCAAGCGTTGGCCAGAAAATTCTAGCGGGAACCCCACCACAGGCCATCTCGGTAGACCAGGGGCCGCTGGCGTTCCATTTCGACTGGAAGCAACTGCAACGCTGGAATCTCTCCCTACGGCGGCTTCCCCAAGACAGTATTCTGCACAACCAAGAGATCACCCCGTGGCAACTGTACCGATTAGAGATTTCGGCGGCGCTTGCTATCATTGCTCTATTGCTGGTAGCGGTGACCATCCTCCTGTTTATCAGGCGGCATCTGCGTATCCAGGTTGCCCAACGCACACAACTGCTCATTCAGGCCAATACTGAACTGGAAGAGGCGAACACGCGTCTGTTGACGCTTAGTCATACCGATGGCCTGACTGGAATTGCCAATCGGCGGCGATTCGACGAGGTGTTTCATCTTGAATGGAAACGTGCCAAGCGAAGCGGTTTAGCGCTCTCCGTGGCGTTGCTCGACGTAGACTGGTTCAAAAAATACAATGATCATTATGGTCATCAGGCGGGTGACGACTGTCTCTGCCAGTTCGCGCAGATCTTTGCCGCTACGGTTTCCCGCGCAGGTGATCTTGCTGCTCGGTATGGCGGCGAGGAATTTGCACTGATCGTTCCGGCCAGCGACAGCCTAGCGGTGCTAGAGGTCGCAACACAAATTTGCCGGCAGTTGGAGCAGTGTGCGATACCCCATGCGTTGTCGCCTTACGGCTATGTTACGGTTAGTATTGGCGTAGCGACCTTTGACCCAGTCGATACGCAGATTGAAAGTTCCGAGCAGCTCTTGCAGTACGCAGACGAGGCGCTTTACCAAGCGAAGGCGCAGGGGCGTAACCGGGTACTGGCACACTCCGGTTGATACCCCCAACGGGTTGGTGGTGCCGGTGCTGCGCAATGTCGATCAGAAGAGTCTGTTTGAACTGGCCCGCGAATTGGGGAAGATCAGTAAGAAGGCGCGTAAAGGTCGCCTTGGCCCCGATGAGATGCGCGGCGGTACCTTTACCATCTT
>SLIM01000104.1 GCA_007135625.1 Gammaproteobacteria bacterium | reverse complement strand
ATAACCCCTCCAGCGACAGTAGCCGCCGCGTCTCAAGAGGCACCAGCAGCCCCGGAAGTCGCCCCAGCGGCTGCCCCAGCGGTTACCCAAGTAGTCGCCCAAGAGGAGCCAGCGAGCGCCCCGCCCGCTCCCGTACCTCAAGAGGCACCAACAGCCCCGGAAATCGCCCCAGCGGTTACCCCAGCGGCTGCCCAGGTAGTCGCCCAAGAGGAGCCAGCGAGCGCCCCGCCCGCCCCCGTACCTCAAGAGGCACCAGCAGCCCCGGAAATCGCCCTAGCGGTTGCCCCGGAAGTCACCCAAGAGGAGCCAGCGAGTACTCCGTCCGCCCAGGCGACGCTACCCACCACCGAAGCGAGCCAAAAGGCGATCCAAGAAAGTACCCCCGAGGGGGATTCTCAGGAAGAGCCCGACTCCTCTGTCAAGAAATCCCCTCCCAAGCGCCGCCGCCGCCGCCGTAAACCAGCAAATAAGGCAAATGCGGAGGAGGGGAGAGAGGAGGCACCAGCACCGAAGCCAAGGAGAGGTAAAAAACCCCGCTCCGAGGAGCCGGAAGCCTAGTTCGTAGGGTGCGGTGAGGTACGAGCCACATCAGTTTGGCTAGTACCTCGAGCCTAAAACCTCGAACCTCGAACCTCAAACTCACCGTATGATAGGTGTGTTAGGGCGACTTTTTGAGAGTAATCCAAGATTGCTCTACGACATAACCCATTGATTCTTCCTAAAAGAAATCTTCCAAACTCGTAATTGAGGGCTATTCCTACCCTCCTCTCTCTACCAGCAACCAAGGAGCCTTAACCCAATGTCAGACTGTCTTTTTTGCAAAATGGTGGCGGGTGAGATTAAACCCGATGTGGTGAGTGAGAGCGAGCAGCTTCTCGCCTTTCGCGACATCGCCCCGCAAGCCCCCACCCATATCCTCATTATCCCCAAGCGCCATATCGCAACCCTTAACGACCTCACCG
Source organism: Gammaproteobacteria bacterium (assembly GCA_007135625.1). GTDB lineage: Bacteria > Pseudomonadota > Gammaproteobacteria > Chromatiales > Chromatiaceae > SLIM01. The sequence goes on along the minus strand of SLIM01000104.1, from coordinate 3,444 downwards.
CCGAAGAGGGCGAACTGGTCGGCTCGATGATCCTTATGGCCCGCCAGATCGCCGCCGATCAGGGGCTAGCCGAGAGGGGCTATCGGCTGCTCTTTAACTGCAATGCAGATGGAGGACAAGCGGTTTACCACATCCATCTCCACCTGCTCGGTGGGCGCAAGCTGGGGTGGCCGCCGGGTTGATTCCGCTGAGCAGGGCATTCGGCGCAGTCGCCAAGGCGCGGCGCACGCTTGGCAAAACGGCCTCAATCGGTAAATGGGTTGTGGTCATGGAAGCAGCCGAAGATGGCCCAAGCTATAGTAGCCATCCCCCCCCTTACCCTGCAGCCGCACCTTATCATAGCCGCGCAACATCACCCCCAGCGGAACGGTTAGGGAGCGGTTAGAGAGCGTACTCTGCCCGGAGAGCGGCTCCAGAATCATCTGCCCGCTGTAGCGTCCTTGGTGGTAAAACTCCAGAATATAACGATGATTGCCACTCAAGCCCAACTCCAAGCGCGGGGCGTGTTGGCGACCACCCAGATCAATATGCAGCACCTCTCCCGACTGAAAGGGGTAGCTACCCGCTGCATCGCGAGCGCTCCCTTCGGGCAGCGGGCTACTCACCGCCGCCTGCTGCAGCTCCCGCACGGGAGAGGGCGGCGACGGGGCGGGGAGATCCAGACCAAAGAGATTGATCTGGACAATCGCCCGCCACCGCTCGGCGGTGAAGAGCGGGCCACGGGTCAGCAGCCGTACCTGCGCATAGGCCGCCGCCATCTCCGGCGGCTGGATCTGGTTCTGTCCGGTCAATAGGGTCTCGGCATAGCCCACCGGAACCGGGCGGTGAAAGTGGCCGATGCGCCAATTCGGGTGGTAGTTGGGAGGAATTCGCGCCAGCAGCGGATCGCTCAGGGCGCAGATGTCGATGATGTGGACCAGCGGCCCTTGGCGCAACCCTCGGTAGCCGAGACCGCCACAGATCCCCTCAATTTCCGCCAGTTGGCCACTGCTCTCGCCACGCCGCACCCACGGCAGCGGCTCGCTAAACTGCCACCGCCCCTGCGACACCAACCCGTGGTCGGCAAAGTAGAAGACCCGCTCATCCAGAATCCCATCCTGCCAATCGACAGCCGCAACTTCGGTTGCAAAGCTCGCGGTTAGCGGGGTACGCTCCGCCGCCAGCCCGACCACCACCACCAGCAGCAGCAGCGGCACGGCGCGTAGCCCGGTCGCCGCAGGCTGGCGGGCCAGCAGCAGCGCCACTACAAAGAGCGGAACGGCAAAAAAACGCCCACTCATAAAATCACCACCAATCTGCACAATATAAAACAGATAGAGCGCCACCCCCAGCGCCAGTAACCGATTCAACCCATCCCGCTGACGCAGCGCATAGCCGCAGCCGAAGAGCAGCAGGGTGAGGGTCAGCGGATCGCGCTGTAGGCTATCGAGCAGATAGCGCACCCCTTGTAGCAGCAGCTCCCCCTGGGGAACGCCATTATTAAGCTTGGCATAAGCGGTATTAGGCAAAGGGAGGCCGTAGTAGATGAGTGAAAAGAGAGTCCACAGCAGCAGCGGCAGTCCCCCCAGTAGCAGCGCAGCGACCACCGCCGCCGGTCGTCGCCGCTGTTGGTAGAGCGCCACCGCTACTGCCGGAGCCACGAGCAGAATCAGGTCGGGACGGGTCAGGTAGCAGAGCGAGGCGAGCAGCACCAGCAAGATCTCGCGATAGCGCCCCGGGCGGAGATAGCAATGGACAAACAGCGCCAGTAACAGAAAGGCGAGTGGCCCCTCCAATCCCGAGGTGGTGTAGTCCATAAATGCCTGCGAAAAGAGTAGCCCCAGCACCGCCGCCAGGCTCCACAGGGTAAACTCCGGGCGCAGGCGCAGCAGCAGCCAGAGCGCCGCTAGCGAGCCGACCCAGGAGAGCAGAATTGCACTGTAAAAGATATTTTTGAGCAGCAACTGGCCGAGGGTGAGGAGGAGAAACCAGAGCGGATGGGTGTAGCTCTGCACCCGTTCATCCAGGTTAAAGTTGGGGCCGTACCCGTGGGTTAGATTGAGTACGCTGCGAAAGGTGATCGCTGCATCATCACTGATCCAGGTGAGACGTACCATCACCACCGCCACCAGCAGCAGCAGGCTCCACGACCAGAGCGCACGATGAGCGAATGGGCGTTGCAGCAGATCGCTAAAGGGCGAGGGGGGGAAGGGCATAGGCAGACTCCGGGGTTGGAAATGGAGGGAAGGGAGCGCGAACGAGGGAGCGTGGGAACGAGGAGAGTGGGGAGTGCGGCTGGCGAGGTGGTGAGCGGCTCTCCTACCAGCTCGGCTACCCCTGCGCAAGCCAGCGGTCGAGGGCATCGGCAAAGCTTTTGCGATCCGCCGGGGTTAAGCTATTGGGGCCGCCGGTCTGAACTCCGGCACCGCGTAGCTCTTCCAGAAAGTTGCGCACCGAGAGGCGCTGTCGCACATTATCTGGGGTAAAGCGCTCTCCGCGTGGACTCAGCGCCTCGGCACCGCGCTCCACCACCTCTGCTGCGAGGGGGATATCCTGGGTGATCACTAGGTCGCCAGCCGCGACCCGCTGGGCAATGTAGCCGTCGGCGACATCAAAACCGGCCCCTACCCGCACTGTGCTAATCCAGCGCGAGCGCGGCACCGGTAACGATTGATTGGCCACTAGGGTGAGGCGGATTTGCGCCCGCTCTGCTGCCCGAAACAGAATCTCTCGCATTGGCTTGGGGCAGGCATCGGCATCGACCCAGATTTGAGGAGGGGGGGGTGGTGGGGTGTTCACGGTTTTTGCTGCTTTTCGTCAAAACGCTTTTTTAGGTAGCCGACGATTTCGGCTGATTCATACATCCAGCGGGTTTTCTCTCCCTCTTGGATACGCAAACAAGGGACTTGCTCCTTGCCGCCGCCGCGTAGTAGCTCTTTGTGCCATACCCGGCTCTGTTGAATGTCCCGCAGTTCGATCTTGAGTGCAAGCCGGGTGATCTGGCGGCGTACAACGTGGCAGAAGGGGCAGGCGGGGAAGTGGTAGAGGGTGAGTTGGGCGGTCTGCTGATCGACTCGCTGCTGCGCCTCCGGGGTGCGTTCGATGGTTTTGCCACGCAATAGCTTTTGCAGGCGTTGGTACATTGCTAAATGCTCCTGTTAGAAAAGTCGATATTCTATAGACTTTTGGGCTGGTTATCAAGTCTTTGGAAGGGTTAAGGGTTTGAGGGTTAAGGTTTAAGGTTTAAGGGTTAAGGGTTAAGGGTTAAGTTCGGAGGTCGCGAGGTGTGGGGTGACTACTATGCCGAAAAGTTGTTCCCCTTTTAGCCGCTGCCCTGCGATGCTCTATCCTCCTACTAGATCTTCAGGTTTGGCTGGTTGCCGCTGCCCTGCGACGCGCTATCCTCCTACTAGATCTTCAGGTTTGGCTGGTTGCCGCTGCCCTGCGACGCGCTATCCTCCTACT
>SLIM01000072.1 GCA_007135625.1 Gammaproteobacteria bacterium | reverse complement strand
GCCAATCTCCGCCGGGTGGAGGGTCTTGATAAAGTTATACATCGCCATTGCACCCACGGCAGGGGCAGTGGTGTAGAGAATGGCGATAAAAACCAGCGCCCAACCGGCGGACTTACGCGCATCACGCACTTTGGGAACGGTAAAAAAGCGGACGATCACATGCGGCAGACCGGCGGTGCCGATCATCAGCGCCATGGTGAGCAGTACCATATTCAGCATGTTAATACTGCTATTGGTGGTATAGGCGGCAAAGCCGAGATCCTGCAAGATCAGATCCATCCGCTCCAACATATACATGCCGCTGCCGTCATTCACGGTGGCTCCAAGTCCGGTCTGCGGCAGGAAATGGCCGGTGAGGTGGAGCGAGATGAAGACCGCCGGGACAGTGTAGGCGAAGATCATCACCACATACTGGGCAATCTGGGTGTAGGTGATCCCCTTCATCCCGCCGAGTACGGCGTAGACAAAGACAATCGCCATGCCGGCGAAGAGTCCGACATGAATCGGCACCTCCAGAAAGCGCGAGAAGGCGATGCCGACCCCGCGCATCTGGCCGATGACGTAGGTGATGGAGATGACCAGCAGGCAGAAGACCGCGACGATGCGAGCGGTTTGCGAGTAGAAGCGGTCGCCGACAAACTCCGGCACCGTGAACTTGCCAAACTTGCGCAGGTAGGGAGCGAGCAGCAGCGCCATCAGCACATAGCCGCCCGTCCAGCCCATCAAATAGACCGAGCCGCTGTAGCCGAGGAAGGCGATTAGACCGGCCATCGAGATAAAGGAGGCGGCGCTCATCCAGTCGGCGGCGGTGGCCATGCCGTTAGCGACCGGGTGAATGCCTTTGCCAGCGACGTAAAAGTCGCCGGTGGAGCCGGCCCGCGCCCAGATGGCGATGCCGAAGTAGAGGGCGAAGGTGGCGCCGACTACGATATAGGGGATTGTTTGCAGATCCATTCGTTAGCTCCCCTTAGTCTTCGTGTACGTCAAATTCGCGGTCGAGCTGATTCATCTTCCAGGCGTAGAAGAAGATCAGCGCGATAAAGGTATAGATCGAACCTTGCTGCGCGAACCAGAAGCCCAAGGGATAACCGGCGATAGAGATGGCATTGAGCGGCCCGGCGAGGAGGATACCGAAACCGAATGAGACGATAAACCAGATGGTAAGGCAGATCACCAGCAGGCGCAGGTTCGCCCGCCAGTAGTCGGCCATGCTTTTGCCATTAGACATAGTAATACTTCTCCTTCAGAAGTCAGATGCGAGTTGTTACCGTTTTTATGGTATTGCCCTCCTGGCCCCACTTGCCCCGACCGCTCCCTGCTGCGGGGTTCAGGCGACAGCGGCGAACACTGCCCCTAAAGTTGATACTCCAGCTCCAGCTTGGCCTGTAACTTCCGAGCCTGGCGATAGGACTCCTTGAGGATACGCCGATTGAGCTCGTTCAGCGCATCGGGATTGAGATGGTTACTCAAAGGCTCCCCCCGTTTCTGCTGGTGTTGGTGATTCTGCATCCGCAGCAGTTGAATAAATTGATAGGCCTCCATCCACGCCTCGCTATCGCGCCGATTGACCACCCCCAGCTCCACCGCCGCCTGCAAGCGCGCGAGGGTGTTGGTCTTTGCAATGCGGTTGGCTAGGGCAATCAGCCTCGCCCCATCGACAAAGGGAGTCACCCCCTGTACCTTGAGATCCACGGTGTGGGGATGGGCATCGCGGCTACCGGTCAGCTTAAAGTCACTGATCAACCCCAGTGGTGGGCGGTTGCGCAGCGCATTGGCGGCCATCTGGCGACGAAAGCGGCTGTTGGCCGCTACCCGCTCACTCAGCCAGTGGCGCAGTTGGTGGGCCGGCTCGGGGTCGCCGTAGAGCGGGCGAAAATCGAAGAAGATGGTAGCATAGAGAAGATGTTCGGGGGTACCCTGATCGATCCAGCGGGAAAAACGCCCGCGCCACTCCTCCAGGGTCAGGCAGCACTCCGGGTTGCTGGCCATGATGTTACCGGGGCAGAGCGGAAAGCCGCAGCGGTCGAGATCCCGGTTAATCCGTCCGGCCAGCTCCAGCAGCCGCTTGCGCACCCCCTCGCGCTCCTCTTCGGCGGCGATAAAGAGGATGCCGTTATCCTGATCGGTCTTCAGGGTCTGCTCAATCCGCCCCTCACTGCCGAACGAGAGCCAGACCCAGGGAGCGGGCGCGGGGCCGAAGGTGGCGAGGTTTAGCTCAATCACCCGCTGGGTGATGGCATCGTTCAGTTCGGTGATAATGCGGTTCAACTGATCGACCGAGGCCCCCTGGGCGAGCATCTGCTCCACCAGACGGTGGATCTCCTGACTCAGTGTCACCAGTTGCCCCACGCTCTCGGCGCTGGCAATGGTGCGGCTCAAGTTGACCAGCCCCACCCGCTGCAACGAGAAGAGGTCGCGCTCCGAGAGGATCCCGAGCAGTCGCCGCTGCGGATCGACCACGCAGAGGTGGCCGCGACCGTGGCGGGTCATTAAAATCGCTGCCTCGTAGGCCGGCTCCTCGGGGCCGATGGTCAACACCTCTTGGCGCATCACCTCGCCAATCGGCGTGGTCAGCGAGAGCGCTGGCAGCGTCACCTTGGTCAAGGTGTCGTGAAGGGTCAAGATTCCCAGCGGGCGGCGCTCCTCATCACGAATCACGATACTTCCGATCCGCTCTCGCGCCATCGTTCCCAGCGCCTCGTGCAGCGGGGTTTCTGGGGTACAGGTGGCGGGACGGCGACGAATCAAGTGGCGACAGGGGGTATTCAGCGACCCCCCCTCCGCCACCCGCGAGGCGGAACCGGCCTGAATGTTGCGCAGCGCATCATCCAGCAGATTCGCCATACGTCGGGTGCAGAAGTCCTGAAAGACCGGGCTACGCTTGAGTAACTGCTGAAAATCACCGCGCCCCAACTCCAAGCAGTCGGTCGCCACCGCCGCCCGGCTCGTCATGTGTACCGCCCGCTCGGTGAGCAGCGCCCCCACCGGGAAGCACTCCCCCGCAATCAGCTCCCAGGTCGCCGCTTCGCCCTCTCCCGAAAAGCCATGAACCGCACCATTTTGAATAATAAAGAGTCGCTCCGCCACCCCATCCTCGGGACCGATCACCACCTCACCCGCCGTGTATTCCCTCGCCGTCAGGCGCTCCACCAGAAAATCAATATCTCCCGCCGCCATTTGATTAAACGGGGCGTGCTGCGCAAGAAAGTCGGTCACCAGGTCGGAGGTAGTGCGAGTCATAAGATAACTAAATACTCAGTATTTTACCGTAGAGGAGGAAGCGGCACCAATGAAAGCAAAACTCATGCCATAAAAAATTATTCTTTTACGACAGTTAACTACCGACTCTTCACTTCCGCAAACCTCCCCTCTTCGTTACGAAAAGTAACAGACGGCACGCTACGATAAGTAACAACCGAAACGATTTGCCCTTGCATCACCCAGGCTCACCTCCCTCGGTCGTCGGCTCGCTGTCTTCAGCTATAAGAGATGTGGTATCCTAGGCCACGGGTCGATAGGCTGGAGCGGGCTTTGGGCGCTCCCCCCCAGCGATAAAGATCCACCCATAACATAAGCATACCGAGGAGATATACGCCATGACCCTATCCAGAAGAGAGTTTGTTCGTATGCTCGGCATCGCCGGGGCCGCCGGGGTACTCCCGCTCTCCAGCTTTGCCACCCAACGCAACCCCTCCGACCTCTACGAAACACCGCGCTTCGGTACGGTACGGCTCCTGCACATCACCGACACCCACGCCCAGCTCAACCCGGTCTACTTTCGCGAACCCAACCTCAACCTAGGGGTTGGCGATGCCTTCGGCAAGCCGCCGCATCTGGTCGGCGAGCATCTGCTCAAGCACTTCGGAATCGCCCCCAACAGCCTTGAAGCGCACGCCTTCAGCTACCTCAACTTTGCCGAAGCGGCGCAAAAATATGGCAAAGTCGGCGGCTTTGCCCACCTCTCTACCCTTATTCAGCGCCTGCGCAGCGAGGCGGGGGCGGGTAACAGCCTGCTGCTCGACGGCGGGGATACCTGGCAAGGTTCCGGGACTGCCTACTGGACCCGAGGCAAGGATATGGTCGGTGCCGGAAATCGGCTCGGAATCGACGTAATGACCGGCCACTGGGAGTTCACCTACCTCGATGAAGAGGTGATTAAAAACGTCCTCGCCTTTCAGGGCGATTTTGTTGCGCAAAATGTACGGGTCACCGAAGATGCCCTCTTCGACTACCGCTTCGAGGACTTTCCCGGCTACGACTACAACAGCGCCCAAGCCTTCGCCCCCTACACCCTCAAGCAGGTGGGCGGGGCCACCGTCGCCATCATCGGCCAGGCCTTCCCCTACACCCCGATTGCCAACCCATCGCGCTTCATTCCCGACTGGACGTTTGGCATTCAAGAGGAGCGG
>SLIM01000285.1 GCA_007135625.1 Gammaproteobacteria bacterium | reverse complement strand
TCTCGGCCACCTGGGTTAAGATCTGGGTCAAGCGCTCCGCACTGTAGGCATTGTCAATGTAGTCGATATACCCTCGTCGCTGCTCACTATTTCCCGCATAACAGATATCATATAGGTTAAAACTTAGTGTTTTAGTGAGGTTATTAAAACCTTTTAGCTTTAATTTTTTTAGCGAATCAGGCATAATAAATCTATCCATCAAAAGGTAATTGGGGGTGGGATGGAGGAGGGAGCGGTCACCACCTCGCAAGTAACACCGCACGCCCCTCCTCTCGGCGACCAGCCAGCCTAGGATCATACACCGAGCGATTGTAACCCAAGGTTGCTTACTGGAAAAAGCCGCAAAGACCAAAATTGTGCGCTATGTCGCATATTTCCTGTAATCACCCGTTGGTGTATCGCTGAAGAGAGGGGAGAGACGAAGCGATTAAAAATGCTTTTTGTCAAGTTGTGTTGGGTACGCAAAAGTGGCAAACTTCGGCCCTGCCGGTCTCACTACGAGGCTGTCCCCGTACACGGGGCGTTAATAAAACAGTAAAATACGGATAATGCAAGATGATCGACCTGCGTACATGGATACTGACTGCACTGACCACACTCCTAAGCTTCCCGGCCACGGCTAACCTAGACGACCGTCTGGAGCGCTACCTCGCGATGAGCCTAGAGGAGCTTATGGAGCTGACCATCACCATCTCCACCAGTACCCCCCAATCCCTCGCACGAGCACCCGCAGTCGTCACCGTCATCACCGCAGAAGATATTCGAGCCACCAGTGCCGGGAATCTCGCCGAACTCTTGCAATCCGTTCCCGGAATCTACGTTCGCGCCAGCCACTTTGGCTACCGCCCACTCATCCACTTTCGGGGTGGGAATGCCAACCAAACCCTCCTCATGGTCAATGGCAGCCCAATGAAAGATCTCACTTGGGGATTTGGCATCTTCTGGAAAGGGCTTCCCGCCAGCATCATTGATCGCATTGAGATCATTCGCGGCCCCGGCTCCGCCCTCTTCGGTTCCGATGCCTCCGGCGGAGTAATTAACGTCATCACCAAAAGCGCGGTAGGTGTCAACCACTCCGAAATCGGCCTGCGCCACGGCAGCTTCGACACCAGTGCACTCTCATTCCAACATGGCGACCACTGGGCCGGTTTCGACCTCACCCTAACCGGCGAACTCTCCCGCACCAACGGCCACGCCCCGCTCATTCAGAGCGATGCCCAAAGCCTCTACGATCAGCAGACCGGCAACAGCAGCTCCTACGCCCCGGCACGCGCCCGCTACGACTGGCAAAACCACGACCTCCGCCTCTCCCTCGCCCACGGTGCCTGGCGCGTGTTGGGCGACTACACCCGCCACCGCGACCTCGCCATCGGACTCACCGGCGGCGGTCTTCTCGACCCCACCACCCGCGCCAGCGACTACCGCCGCAGTTTGCAGTTGCGCCACGACCAAGAGCAGCTCAACGACCACTGGGGACTCCATGCGGAGTTTGGCTACCTCGACCTCGGCTACCACTCCGGCAACGGCTTCCAGGAGCGCCCCCCCGGCCACCAGGTTGGCACGACCCTCTACCCCCACGGAGTAATTAACCAGATGATCGCCCACGAGCGGCGCTGGAACGGCGAACTCAGCACCCACTATCGCGGTTTCAACAGCCACTCCCTGCGCCTTGGCGGTGGCTACATCTGGCAGGCTCCCACCCGGGTAGAACACCGCACCAGCGACCCGCAAAACCCGCTTCAGCTCAACGACCACAGCGGCACCGCAGCCGCCTTTATCCCGCAACATCGGCGTGAGGTGTACTACCTCTTTCTGCAAGATATCTGGAAAATTAACGAACGCTGGGAGCTGACCAGTGGGGCGCGTTATGATCGCTACTCCGACTTCGGCGGGACTTTCAACCCCCGCCTCGCTCTGGTCTGGCAAACCACCCCCCAGCTCAATACCAAACTGCTCTACGGCCAAGCCTTTCGCGCCCCCTCCTACTACGAACTCTACGCCCCCACCTCGCACTCCCAGCCCAACCCACACCTCCAGCCGGAGCGCAGCGAAACCTGGGAACTCGCCTTCGGCTACACCCCCATGCGCAACCTGCGGTTGGGATTGAATCTCTACCACTTCGTCCAGCAAGACTTGATCGCCCCGGCCCAAGGGCGCTTTGCAAACACCGGACAGCACACCACCCGCGGCCTCGAACTGGAGACCCAATGGCAAGCCAGCGAAGCGCTCCGCCTCGCCGCGAGCTACAGCGCCCATTACCAAGAGCAAAGCCCCTACCGCTCCCTCTTCGTCCCCCAACGCACTCTCTACCTACGCAGCGACTGGAGCCTAAGCCCCGCATGGAACTGGAACCTGCAACTCAACTGGAGCGGCCCCCGCCCCCGCAGTGACCACGACCCCCGCCCCACGCTCGCCGCCAACGGCCTGCTAGACACCACCCTGCGCTATGCCCCCAATAACCGCTGGGAGTTCGCCGCAACCATTCGTAACCTCCTCGACCAAGATGCCCGCGAGTTCACCGGACGTGCCATCCCCAACGATCTTCCTCTCCCCGGACGTACCTTTTACGCCGAGTTGCGTTACCGATTTTAAGGCTGTAGAATAATAATCGAACAGATGCCGTAGAGGCGCGAAATTAAAACCTGATGCTTTATATTGCTTTAAGGTTATAACATGCTGATTAAACCAGCATCACCGGGGCGTACTACCAAAATGAGGCTACTCCGCCAACTTCCGCTCGCCATCCCACTCCTGCTAGCCGCTCTCCAGCCCCCCTTGGCTTACGCGGAAGAGCGCGACGAGGCCCTGCTTACAGCGGTTTACCTCTACAACTTCGCCCAATTCACCACCTGGCCCACCCCCTTTCAAACGCTGCACCTATGCAGTCTTGGAACGGATCAGGTCACCGAAGTCCTGCCCCACCTAGAGGGTCGCACCCTACGCGGCAGCGAACTGGCGATCACCCCCCTCACTCCAGAGGAGCCTCTTGATCACTGCCAGATGCTCTATATTGCCACCTCAGAAGAGGCACAGCTTGCCGATCGGCTTCTGCGGCTGCAACAGCAACCCACCCTCACGATAAGCCAAATCAGCGGATTTGCCGCCCAGGGGGGCATCATCGAACTTCACCGTCAGCAAAAGCGCATCCGCTTTATCATTAATTTGCAACAGGCACGTAGCGTCGGACTCGAAGTGAGCGCCACCCTGCTGCGCCTCGCCACCCAAGTGATTCTCGAAAAGCGAGTGATTCTCGAAAAGAGCGAAAAAGAGCCGCAAGAGCCTTGAGATTTGCTCCAGAAACGCTATCCTATAGCACCAGCATAGAGGCGAAGAGGGGGGGGCAGTGGTTGCAAGCAACCACCCTCTCCCCGAACTTTCGCCTCGATAACCAGTCCAACCCACCATCAACTTTACCATAAGGTTTGTATAAACCAAGGAGATAGCCCCAATGAATGAAGCCAACCTCTACACCGAACGCGCCATACCGGCAGTAGCGGTCAATAAGGTTCTTAAAAACACCTACACCCTACTCTCTGTCACGCTGCTTTTCAGCGCCCTCATGGCGGGACTCTCCATGGCACTGCGGATGCCCCCCATGGTCAGCCTGCTCAGCATCGGCGGGGCCTTCATCCTGCTCTGGTTGGTCCTCCCCAAAGTCGCCAACTCCACCAAAGGACTCGCCGTTGTTTTCGCCGTCACCGGTCTCCTCGGCTTCGGTCTTGGCCCCACGCTAAACCACTATCTGGCACTGCCGAACGGCTCGCAAATCGTCGCCACCGCCTTCGGCGGCACCGGTGTCATCTTCCTCGGCCTCTCCGGTTACGCCCTCACCACCCGTAAAGATTTCAGCTTTATGGGGGGCTTCCTCGTCGCTGGCTTCCTTATGGTTCTGGTTGCCGCACTCGCCAACATCTTTCTGCAGATTCCGGCACTCACCCTGGCTATCTCGGCCATCGTCATCATGATCATGAGCGGCTTCATTCTCTATGACACCAGCCGCATGATTCACGGCGGTGAGACCAACTACATCCTCATGACCGTCAGCCTCTACCTCAGCATCTACAACATCTTCGTCAGCCTGCTGCAACTGCTCGGCATCATGAGCAGCGACTGACACCTCCCTCTCTAAGGAGCCGACTCGGGTCGCAGCCGCGACCCGAGCGAGTTTGGCCTCGCCGATCATCCCGGCCACCCCTTATCAAAAGAAGCTTTATTCATCCCCCCAGCACTACTGCTTCTGATCAAAAGAAGTTTTGTTCATCCCCCAGCGTTACTACTGATCTCCAAGACCGTAGCAACCCCTTCGTCCACCTTCCACTTGATCTCGTAATGGTAGAGCCGCATCGCGTAGCTGCGTTGGCGTGGCTGGTTGGCATGGTAGGCGGGGCGGGGGTCAAGTTCGAGCAGATGACGAAGTT
>SLIM01000031.1 GCA_007135625.1 Gammaproteobacteria bacterium | reverse complement strand
TCGTCGCGGTTGAAGGAGAGGTAATCACCAAAAGGGGCGGGTTTGTTGGGGTCGGCAACCCAATCGCGGTTAATGGCACAATCCTTTTGAAAAGGATTGTTCAGGCTGTTGGCGGTGCAGAACAGCATGGAGATGGGGGTGTTGCGGGTGATCTTGGGGCCGGGTTTACCGGAAGCATCCGTTTCGCCGCTGGCATCGAGCATGGCGATGGGGATTTGGTAATCCACAAAATACTCAGTGCAGCTATTGGTCGAGACCTGGATAGCACGGGTGGTGCCGAAGTCGTAGACGGTTTCTGCTGCGCCGTTGGGCCAGGATGCCACGGGGTTATCAAGATCATGCTGGCTATTCTGAAAGTTCATCAACAGGCCATTAGGCCCTACGAACGCGGCAGGGTTGTGGCCCAGCAGCTTGATATTATCCGGGTCATCTTCGTAGCTGATCGACTGGGTAGGCACCTTACCGTAGATACCCGCTACCGTATCAATCGCCGTGGCAGGCCGACCGGAGGAGCCGTTGAGGTGGGCGGCCAGATCGCGGTAGCCGGTGCCGTCAACGTCAAAGAGAACCGTCCAGAGAGCCGACTTCCAGGGGTCGGTGCTGCCGAAGGCACCGCCTCGGTCGTAGGAGTGGGCGATCTGCTCTACCCGCCAGCGGAAGAAGAGGACATCGTCCTTGGGATCGGGTGCCTTATACATCGAGTAGTAGATACTCGGCAGATCCTTGTCAATACAGGAAGAAGAGATATTAACATAGTTCTGCGGCCTCGCCCCGCCGTGGGAGGGGTCTTGGGTGCGAGGATCAGCAGCTCCCACCTGAAAACGGGTGTAGGGCTTCCACTCACCGCAGTCGTGGCGGCAGTTGTACTTGGGATTGGGTGCCTCAGCGGGCCAGGGGGCGATTTTGTAGTGCAGCGGCCCCTCGGCAGAGGCGGTGTTACTACCCGGCCATGTTGGCGGAAAGGGATCCGCCTGCGCCCCCCCCAACACCCCAAAACCCAGCAGCACAAGCAGCAGGGCATTTAGCCAACCGGTTGCTCTTTTCATCGTCTCTCCCCCGAGTACTGTGCGATTTTTCATGGCATTCTATCCAAACTCTATTACGGTATTTCTCTAATCTAGGCGACTGAGGCCTGTAGTTGACTACCAGTATAAACCAAAATCGAGCGCTGTGCCTTTGCGTCAAAGGCGATCTCGCGACTTTGCGCAAAGGTTCCAGAACAAAAGTTCCAAGTCCCCTCCCCTCTTCGCTCCAGCGGCACGGTGGACGACTGGATCAAGAACCCGTCGCTACGTTTTCTGTCCAAAAAGGGTTATACTACTTCCTCAGGTTGTAGGGGCTGTCGGGGTCGGTATACCCCTCGCGCCGAACCTGGGAAATTGGCAATAACAAGTAGGGCAAGTGTACTATGAGGTCAAACAAGAAGAACGTTAGCGCACCAATTCGGGAAAAGTATCAGCCGCTCCTCCAAGAGTGCCAGGATACCCTGCTTGCCGACTTGATGCCGCAGGTGGGGCAGTGGTTCGTGGCGGTTGAGGCGGCGTTAATGGAGGCGGCGGATCGGGCGCGGGATAACCGCTCGCAGCTCCGTTTTATTGAGTCGATTCGCATGATTCGGCAGCAAGAGGCGGCGATCCTAAAGGCCTTTCAACTCTCTATTCAAAATGGCTTTGGCCGCTTTTGCCAGGGTGAACCGATCCCCTACCCGTTCCGCTCCGATGACGCAATGAGTGAGTTGTCGCTTATGGACGCGGCGAAGGTGGAGGATTTTTTGCTGGTGCGTAAGCTCGCCGATCAGTTCCTCGGTGACTGGATGGAGCTGTTTTATGGCTTGGAGCAGCGCCTTTCGATGACGCGGGGGGGTAAGAAGGTCGATCCGGTCGATATTCCTGGCGGGCCGCTCCATCTGGCATTTGCTTTTCAGCAGGCGGTGAAGGCGTTGGGGCTGGATGAGGCGGTTTATCCTGCGCTCTATGAGCTGTTTGGTGCCGAGGTGCTGCACAATGCGCTGCCGCTCTATGAGCGGTATAACCAGTTGCTGATTGCGGCGGGAATCTTTCCCAACCTGAAGTATGTCGCGGAGAAGCAGCCGGTTGGGGAGGGGCGCGCTCGGGCGCAGCCCGCTGCGGCGCAACGTCCCGAGCTGCGCCCCGGCGCTGGGAGGGCGACGGCGACTCCCGCCGCTCCACCGCCAGCGGCGCAGCGGCCGGCGGGGGGCGGTGATCCGCTGGAGCGCGAGGTGGTCGATACGATTAGCGATCTGTTGAGTACGCGGCGTAGCCAGGATCCACGTTTTCGCAGTAATCCCGAGAGTAACCCCTTCGCTCCGCCGCGTCGAATGGTGGCCCGTGAAGTTTTGGTCGATACGCTGCAACAGCTTCAGCCGGCCCCGGTCGAGCTGCCCGCTACGCTGGATTCGGCGAGTGGTCGGCTTGCCCCTGCGCAGTGGGAGGCGCAGTTGCTGGCGTGTCGTCAGCAACTGGCGCACGAGCAGCAGGAGCTGTTGCAGCGTCTCGATCCTAGTTCGGTGCGTGGTGCTGATCTGGATGTGATTGAGGTGGTGGGGCTGCTGTTTGAGCAGGTTTTGGATGAGGAGGGGTTGCCCGATACCTTGAAGACTCTGCTGAGTTATCTGCATACGCCCTATCTTAAGGTGGGCGTTCTCGATCCGAGTTTTTTGCTGGAGCCGCAGCATGTTGCTCGTAAGCTGTTGAACTTGATGGTTCATGCGGGGAAGCATTGGGTCGATGAGGGGGATTTGCGGCGTGGGGTCTATGATCCGATCAAGCGCTGTGTGGAGCGTGTTCTGCAGGAGTTTGGCGATGATCTCGGGCTGTTTGAGGAGCTGTTGCAGGAGTTGTGGAAGCAGGTTGAGCGGTTGGAGAGACGTGCCGAAACTTTGGAGCAGCGGGCGCGGGATGCGGCGGGTGGGCAGCAGCGGTTGTTGCAGGCGCGGGCGCAGGCGCGGCAACTGCTGGAGGAGTTGCTGCAGCAGCGTCCTCTCCATCCCGATCTGCTCGCTTTTTTTCAGTCGGTCTGGCTGGAGCGGCTCTCTTTGATGCTGCTGCGCAATGCGGAGGCGAGTGAGACCCAAGAGTGGCAGGATAGCCTTACGGTGATCAATACCTTGATTATGGCGTATGATGGCCGCGCCCATCCGGAAATGCCGGAGCGTATCGGGGTGCTGTTTCCGAGGATTCGGGATTATATCGAAAAGTCTCTCTTTTCGCTGGGTGATCCCCACCAGCCGGTTGCGCGTAGGCTCTTTAGCCGTTTTGAGGCGTTTATTGGCGGGGATCGTGGCGCTTTGGAGGCCCCTCCGCTGGCGGCTGCGCCGTCGTCGTCGCTGCTGTTGCCGCCACCACCGCCACCGCCCTCCTCGTCCGACTCTCCGCATGAGCAGCAGGTGCGCCAGCAACTGCGTGCGCTGCCGTTTGGTACGTGGTGCCAGTTGGCGGATGGTAACGGGGTGGCGCGTCGGCTGAAGCTTTCGTGGTCGAATCCGAACAGCGGGCATTTTATGTTTGTTGATCAGCAGGGGTTGCAGGCGCTGATGATCAACGAACAGGAGTTGGTGTCACGCATTACGCGGGGTGAGGGGGAGATTCTTACGCCGGAGCGGGAGCAGCCGTTTGTCAGTAAGGCGCTGCGCCAGATTCGGAATCTGCTGAGCGGCCTGACGACTGGCCGGCTGCCGAGCGCCTGACGATTGATTTTTTATTTCGTAAAAGAGGGGACTATGGTTGACAGAAGAGATGCCGAACGGGTCACGGTCGATACGCGTGTTGAGGTTTTTGATCGCAATAGCGGCGCGATGATGGGGGTGTTAATGGATCTCTCTCCGGTAGGGTTTATGCTCAATACGCCCCGCCCTCCTCCGCTCAATAATCTCTATCAGCTCTGCCTTCAGCTAGCGGATGGGGAGGAGCAGCGCTGTCAGCTCGATGTCGGTGCAGAGGCGCTGTGGCGTGAGGATGCGGAGGACGGTTCGCACGCTTGGGTCGGTTTTCGGATTATTGATTTGAGTGATGAGGATGCGCAGTTCATTGAGCAGATGGTGGCCCGCTGGCAGGCACCGTAACGGGTTCTCTTAACCGTAATGAAAGCGGGTCTCTTGCGGTTCGCCGTTGGTGCAGTTTCATGTGGGTACTCCTTGGAGTAGCTCTAGCAGTTGGGCGACTTGCTGAATGCGCTGTTCGCGTTGCGGCATGGGTTGGAAGAAGCGTAGTCGCTCGCCGCCGCTGTCGAGTTTGAAGTCGCGGGGGCGCTGTTGAAGGAGCTGGATGATCTGTGCCGGGTCGATTTTGGGCTGCCCTTCAAATTGGAGGCTTCCCCCTTCGGGGCCGGCTTCGATTTTGCGAATGCCAATCGGCTGGGCTTTGAGTTTGAGTTGGGTGATGCCAAACAGGTTTTTGAGCGGTTCGGGGAGGAGT
>SLIM01000330.1 GCA_007135625.1 Gammaproteobacteria bacterium | reverse complement strand
TCCCCTTTAAATAATGCCCAGTATAAGAACCCGCCACCGCCGCCACCTGCTCTGGAGTCCCTTCGGCGATGATCTCCCCGCCGCGCCCACCCCCCTCGGGTCCGAGGTCGATCACCCAATCGGCGGTTTTGATCACATCGAGATTGTGTTCAATCACCACTAGGGTATTGCCCTGATCCCGCAGGCGATGCAGCACCTCCAGCAGGTGTTGTACATCGTGAAAGTGCAGCCCGGTGGTCGGTTCATCAAGAATATAGAGGGTTCTGCCGGTATCCCGGCGGGAGAGTTCGCGGGCGAGTTTAACCCGCTGCGCCTCGCCGCCAGAGAGGGTAGTGGCGTTCTGGCCGAGGGTGAGATAGGCGAGACCGACCTCCATCAGCGTCTGCAGTTTGCGCTGTAGCGCCGGAATGGCAGCGAAGAAGGTACGCGCATCCTCTACCGGTAGATTGAGCACCTCATGGATACTCTTCCCCTTGTAGCGAATCTCCAGGGTCTCGCGGTTGTAGCGCTGCCCCTGGCAGAGGTCGCACTGCACATAAATATCGGGCAGAAAGTGCATCTCCACCTTAGTCACCCCGTCGCCCTGGCACGCCTCGCAGCGCCCCCCTTTGACATTAAACGAAAAGCGACCGGGGGTATAGCCGCGAGCCCGCGACTCGGGAAGGGCGGCGAAGAGCTCTCGAATCGGGGTAAAAAGGCCGGTATAGGTCGCCGGGTTGGAGCGCGGAGTGCGGCCAATCGGTGATTGGTCGATATCGACCACTTTATCGAGGTGGTGCAGCCCCTCAATGTCTGCATAAGGGGCGTGTTCACGCGGCGCGGCGCGGTTAAGCCGCTCGGCGGCGATGGGGTAGAGGGTGTCGTTAATCAGCGTGGATTTTCCCGAACCCGAAACCCCCGTAACACAGCAAAAAAGCCCCAGCGGAAGACGTAGCGTAACCCCTTTGAGGTTATTGCCCCGCGCTTGGTGGATCACCACCATCCGCTCTGGGTTGGGAGGGGTGCGTTGGGTGGGAATCGCAATCGCACGGCGACCACTCAAAAACTGTCCGGTGATCGACTCCTCGACCTGGATGATCTCCTCAATACTCCCCTGCGCAACCACTTTTCCACCGTGGATTCCGGCGCCCGGTCCGATGTCAATCACCTGATCGGCGACGCGCATCGCCTCTTCGTCATGCTCAACCACAATCACCGTGTTGCCTAGATCACGCAAATAGGTCAGGGTACTCAGCAGGCGGCTATTATCCCGCTGGTGCAGGCCGATACTCGGCTCGTCCAGGATATACATCACCCCCACCAGTCCGGCCCCGATCTGGCTGGCGAGGCGGATACGCTGCGCCTCGCCGCCGGAGAGGGTATCGGCACTGCGGCTAAGGGTCAGGTAGTCGAGACCGACGTTCACCAGAAACTCTAAGCGCTGGCGAATCTCCTTGACGATGCGAGCGGCGATTTCGCCGCGCTGGCCGGGCAGCTTCAGGCGCTGAAAAAGGGCGAGCGCTTCGCTGATCGGCAGGGCGGTGATGGCACTGAGGGGGTATCCCTCAATAAAGACATGACGAGCGGCTTGGTTGAGACGCGCCCCGCCGCACTCCGGGCAGGAGTGGGTGGCGAGATAGCGCGACAGCTCTTCGCGCACGCTGGCCGATTCGGTCTCACGGTAGCGGCGCTCGCAGTTGGGAAGGATTCCCTCAAAGCTGCGTAGCTTGCGACTGCGTCGCCCCTGCTCATTGATGGAGAGCAGCTCCAAGCGCTCTTTTCCGCTGCCGTTGAGAAAAATCTTCTGGGCGGTTTGCGGCAACTGGTTCCAGGGTTGCGTAAGGTCGAAGCCGTAGTGGGCAGCGACCCTCTCTACCATCTGGTAGTAGTAGCCGTTGCGCCGCTCCCAGCCGCGAATCGCCCCCTCGGCAATGCTTACCGCCGGGTTGCTGACCAGCCGCTCGGGGTCGAAAAACGGTTCGACTCCCAGCCCGTCGCAACGGGGACAGGCACCGTGTGGGTTATTGAAGGAGAAGAGGCGCGGCTCCAGCTCCTCTAGGGCATAACCGCAGTGTGGGCATGCGAAGTTTGCTGAGAAGAGCAGCTCCTCCCGTTGCGGCTCCTCCATCCACCCCACTTTCACCACCCCCTTGCTGAGGCGGAGAGCGGTCTCAAACGACTCGGCCAGACGTAGCCGCAGGTCGTCACGCACGGTAAAGCGGTCTACGACTACTTCAATAGTATGTTTTTTGCGCAGATCAAGGGTCGGCGGCTCGTCCAGCTCATAGACCTCCCCATCAATACGAGCGCGAATAAAGCCCTGGGCGTTTAGCTCCTGCAACAGCTTGAGATGCTCCCCCTTGCGTTCACTCACCACCGGGGCGAGCAGCAGCAGCTTGCTTCTAGCCGGCAGGGCCAGCACCTGATCGACCATCTCACCCACGGTCTGCGCTTGTAATGCGGCGTGATGTTCGGGACAGCGCGGGGTGCCGACGCGGGCGAAGAGCAGCCGCAGGTAGTCGTAGATCTCGGTGATCGTGCCGACGGTGGAGCGCGGGTTGTGGGAGGTGCTCTTCTGCTCAATTGAGATGGCCGGACTTAGCCCCTCGATCTGCTCCACATCGGGTTTCTCCATGATCGACAGAAACTGCCGGGCGTAGGCCGAGAGCGACTCGACATAGCGCCGCTGCCCCTCGGCATAGAGGGTATCAAATGCCAGCGACGACTTTCCCGAACCTGACAGCCCGGTGATTACGATCAAGCGGTTGCGTGGCAGTGTGAGGTCGATATTTTTCAAGTTGTGGGTGCGTGCGCCACGAATCACGATCTGGTCCATTTTTCCCTCTCTCCTCGGTTTTCTCTCGGCTTTTTCCCTCTCTCTTCAGCTCCCGCCGCACAGCCGCCGCACCGGGGCGAAGGAGCGGCGGTGGATCGGGGTCACTCCGAGGCGTTGCAGCGCCTCGTGGTGCTGACGAGTCGGGTAGCCCTTATGCCGCTCCAGGCCATAGCCCGGATAGCACTGCGCCAGCTCTACCATCTCCTGATCACGCGCCACTTTGGCCAGGATCGAGGCGGCCCCGATCACCTCAATCGTCGCATCGCCGCGAACCACCGCCGAGCAGGGACAGACCAGCCCCTCGGGGCAGAAGTTGCCATCCACCACCACCGCTTGCGGAGCCAGCGACAACCCCAAAACCGCCCGTCGCATCGCCAGCAGCGAGGCCTGAAGGATGTTGAGTTGGTCGATCTCCGCCACCTCTGCCCGCCCCAGCGCCCAACACAAGGCCCGCTCGCGAATCGCCTCCGCCAGCACCAACCGCTGCCGCTCACTCAGCCGCTTGGAGTCGGTCACTCCAGGAATCGGTCGCGCCGGGTCGAGGATTACCGCCGCTGCTACTACCGGACCAGCCAGCGGGCCACGCCCCACCTCATCCACTCCTGCTAGCCGCTCCTCTCTCCTTTTTTGCTCTTGCATAACCACTTATTCCGATTGACCCTGTTAATTTACTAGTTGGCAGCGATTGTAACCTATGGCACACTCAAAAATTCCATCAACCGAAGGAGTAGAGCGAACATGAGAGTCATTCTTCTTGGCGGCCCTGGGGCCGGTAAAGGTACCCAAGCCAACTACATTAAAGAGCGTTACAATATTCCGCAAATCTCAACTGGCGATATGCTACGCGCCCATGTCAAGGCGGGGAGCGAACTGGGAGAGGCGGCAAAAAAGATCATGGATGCCGGCGGCCTGGTCTCCGATGAGATCATTATGGGTATGGTCAAGGAGCGAATCAAGGAGCCGGACTGCGTTAACGGCTTTCTATTTGACGGCTTCCCGCGCACCATCCCCCAGGCCGAGGCGCTGCGGGCTGTCGGGGTAGGGGTCGATGCGGTGGTTGAGATCGATGTTCCCGATGCGGAGATTATTGATCGCATGTCGGGACGGCGCGTCCACCTCGCCTCTGGGCGTACCTATCACGTTGTTTTTAACCCTCCCAAGGTCGAAGGCAAGGATGATGTCACTGGCGAAGAGCTGATTCAGCGCGACGACGACCGCGCAGAGACCGTTAAGGCCCGCTTGCAGATCTATCACGACCAGACTGAACCGCTGATCACCTTCTACTCGGAGTGGGCCAATGCCGGAGGTGAGGGTGCCCCGCGTTACCATAAGATTGCCGGAGTTGGCGGGGTGGAGGAGATTAAGAACGCCATCTTCAGCGCTCTGGGGTGATTTTTTAGGTTCGAGGTTCGAGGGGCGAGATTCGAGATTCGAGATTCGAGGTTCGAGATTCGAGATTCGAGGTTCGAAGTCTTGGGCTTCGCATCTGACTTGCGGCAGAGCCGCTCGACGGGGTGCTGAGGCGGTCTCGCGCCTCGCATCTCGCGCCTCGCACCTCGCACCTCGCATCTCGCGCCTCGCATCTCGCGCCTCGCATCTCGCGCCTCGCACCTCGCACCTCGCACCTC
>SLIM01000275.1 GCA_007135625.1 Gammaproteobacteria bacterium | reverse complement strand
GGTGCGTCGCAAAGTGATGCTGTGGGCGGCGTAATGTCGTCGCCTCCAAAGGGGGGCGTGGCTCGCCCTTGGGGGCGACGGATGGCCTGACGTGCCGTCCTGCGCGGTGGGTGCATCGGTTTGCGTCGTCCCCGCCAGCCCGTCTAATCTTGCAAAACTGTTTGTACTGCGCTACCTTAGCCGACATCTTCAGGAGCCATGGCAGACCCTTCACAACCGATGACCGATTCGATCCAGAGCTACTCGCAATCCTTTGCCTTTCTTAGCGAAGAGCCTTCGCTGGCCAAGAGGTTCGACCAGGCGCGTAAGGCGCTCAATCACCACTACCCCTTTCTTTCACGCATCGCCGCCGTGCTCTACGACCCCGACAGCGATCTGCTCAAAACCTTCATCCACAGTAGCGATGACAACCCCTTGCAGTGGTACGCAGCCCCGCTCACCCACTCTCCCTCACTCGTTGCCATCAAGGTTAGCCGTCGCCCGCGCATCGTCAACGACCTTAGTCGCCTGGCGGGTGCCAAAACCCATACCACGGCAATTCGTCGCGGCGGCTACCTCGCTAGCTATACTCTGCCGGTCTACCACCAGCAGCACTTTATCGGCTTTCTGTTTCTTAACTCCAGTGAGAAAAATGTCTTTCAGGGGGGGCAGCTACAGCTCTTTGATGCCGTCGCCAATCTGCTCGGCCAGGCGATGGTGCAGCAGATTAGTGAGGTGCGCACTCTTGCCGGAGCGGTGCAGACTATTCAGGAGATTAGCCAAAAGCGGGATAATGAGACCGGGGGACACCTCAAGCGGATGGCCGCCTACGCCCGGCTGATTGCGCTGGAGCTTGCTCCGCAGTGGCAATTGAGCGATGAGTTTATTGAGTATCTCTATCTTTTTGCGCCGCTTCACGACGTTGGCAAGATCGCCATCCCTGACCAGATTCTGCTGAAACCCGGCCCGCTTAACGATGCCGAGTATGCGATTATGAAAACGCATACTGAAGAGGGGCGTAAAATTATTGAGGGGATGCTTCACCACCTCAATCTTAGCCATATTGAACACACAGAAATGCTGATTAGCGTGGTGGAGGATCACCACGAAAAGCATAATGGCAGCGGCTACAGTCGCGGACTTCAAGGAGAGCATATCCCCTTGGCGGCGCGAATCGTTGCGGTGGCCGATATCTTTGATGCCCTCACCAGCCGCCGCCCCTATAAAGAGGCTTGGGGCAACTTGCGTGCTATCGCGCAGTTGCAACAGCTCGCCGGTAGTCTCCTTGATGAGGAGTGTGTCGCTGCACTGTGCCGCAATCTGGAGCAGATTACGGCTATCCAGCAGCAGTTTAGTGAAGAGCCGCTCACCCGCTAACCCTCCCCTCCCCGCCCATACACTGCTACTGGAAGGACTCTGTTTGGCCTCGTTTAACACCCATCTCGCGGTTGGAATCACCGTTAGCGGTATCGCCGCAATTGCTGCCATGACCTTTGGCCTTGCTGAACACTCCGAGGTGATTCCGCTTTTTGCCCTCTGTGTGATCGGTAGTCTGCTCCCCGACATTGATGCCGATGCCTCTAAGCCGTTGCAGATTACCCTCACGCTGCTTGCGATTCTGCTCGCGTTTTTCTTTACCTTCACCGCCGCTGCCCACTTTCCCACGCTCGGCGAACTGCTGCTCATCTGGTTTGTGAGCTATCTTTTGATCCGCTGGGGGGTTTTCTACCTTTTCGTCTGCTACACTACTCACCGTGGCATCATTCACTCCCTGCCGGTCGCTCTGCTGGTCGGTATTGGCAGCGCGGCGGTCGGCTACTGGCTCCTTGCGCTGCCCCCTTTTACTGCCTGGCTCGCCGGGGCTTTCGTTAGCCTCGGTTTTATTACCCACCTGCTGCTCGATGAACTGAGCGCCCTGAACCTCCTCGGGGCGCGTACCCGCCGCTCGCTCGGCAGTGCGATGAAACTGTGGTATCGCGCCAGTTGGCGCTCAAGTATTGCCGCCTACCTGCTGCTCGTCCTGCTTTTTCCGCTCGCCCCCCCTACCGCCGAGCCGCTGCAGCAGCTCGCCGCGCTGGAGCTGGGTGATCAGCTCTGGCAGCAGATTTGGCCGAATGAGGGGTGGTATCTGTTTGATTGGCCGTTGCCGCTGGAGGCACCTGCGGCGCGGCGCTCGCTACCGTAACTGGGCTGCATAATAAGGACAGCAAAGAGACATGGAGAGTCCCCGTGCTGGGCTATCGGAAGAGGCTTGATTACAATGGCTTGACGATGCTTGCGGATAGCGGTAGACTGCGATGTAGGCGGTTGGATCTCTTATTTTTTCTCTACTTTACGCAGAGCTAGTCCATGCTGAAAAAGCTGCATATTTCTGAATTTAAGACCATTGTTGATGCTCACCTGGATTTTGGTAAGGTGAATCTCTTTATTGGAGCAAATGGCTCGGGGAAATCGAATATATTGGAGGCGATTGGCGTTTTGAGTGCGGCCTTGGGAAGAGATATTACCGATGTCGAGTTGCAAAAAAAGGGCGTTAGACTCTCTGTCCCTCTGCTATTCAAGTCAGCATTTAAAAACAGAACCTTGAGAGCTTCTTTCGCTCTTGAGGCGGAATTTAATAGCGATGTCACCTATGATGTCCGCATAACGGCTGGTGAACAGTCGGATGCGCTGCGATTTTTTACCGAGCATGTTCGTCATAAGGGAATAAAATACTTAGGTAGAAGTAATCATGGGATATCCGTATCGGGGTTTAGCGCAAAGAAGGATATCTCCAAGGAGCGTGGTATTTGGGATAGATTTCACGAGGTCGTCGATGCTCCAGAAGTCGTTCATCAGCAGTTACGTGAAATGGAGAGATATTGCATATACGCACCCCAAACCTCATTTCTCAGGGGTTCAGATATTGAGGCTATCCCAGTTAAGCCTATGGGATTATGTGGTAGTGGGCTGCCACAGGCAGCGGCCTTTGTTCTGAAGTTATTTAATGCAAGCAAGGGCAGCAAGAGGCAGTTAACTGAAAATATTCTAAGGCTGGTGTGGATGCCGGGATGGGCGGATACCATTACAATCGACAAGTTCAATCCCGAACTGGTCTCTTCTCGCGTGATAACCGGGGAATCTACATTATATTTTCATGATCGATTTATGCGACAAGGACGCAATGTATTATCTGCGTATGATGGCAGTGAGGGATCCCTTTATTTGCTTTTTATTGCAGTGTTGGCACTGCACCCGGAGGCACCTAGGATATTTGCCCTGGACAATATCGACAATGCGCTCAATCCACTGGCGACAAGAACGTTGTTGGAAACATTGATCGATACGACTTGTGCTGCCGAGTATCATCAGCATGAAATCGGTCCTGAGCAAGTCTTTCTTACCAGTCACAATCCAACTGCGCTTGATGCATTTGATTTATTTAATGACGATCAGCGGATATTTGTTGTAAAACGAAACCAAAGTGGGTATACGGAGATTACCCGATTGAAGCCGAGTCCAAATATGACTCGTGAAGATTGGATTAGGATAAAAAAAGGGAAAAACTTATCAGAGATGTTGATCAGTAATATGATTCCCGATGCGCTAGGTTCTGGAGTTATATAATGGCGGTCAATATCGGGGTGGTGGCTGAGGGAGTAACCGATCAGGTAGTTATTGAAGAACTCGTCTCTGCGGCAGTAGAACACGCGGATATTGCGCTAATAAAAGTGCAGCCAACCGTAGATAGAACTAGCATGCCAGGCGATCAGGAGGGAGGGTGGAGACAGGTCTATAAATGGTGTCTTGGATACCCGCCAGATTTGCGTCGGCAAATGATTTTTGGCGGTGGCCTATTTGCGACATCTGAACCAGATTTTCAACTACTGCTGGTGCATTTAGATGCTGATCTGTGCGATGACATCGAGTTTATCAGGCAGTCACCCATTGATGCGACGAACTTTGATCTCAAAACATCTATTGGAAGAGGAGGCTTTATAAAGGAGACGCTCAAAGGATGGCTTTGGCAAGACCAAACCGAGTTACTAAATGATCTGAATTGGACGGTATTAGCACCCGCCGTAGAAAAAACGGAAACTTGGCTCGTTGCTGCATTTGAGGTTGCAGATAACCCAGAAGAGATGATAAACGTTGATTGTGAAATGCTTAAAATATATCAAAAAATATCTGGCAATAGGCAGAGAAATCAAAAAGCGGTGCGCAAAAAACCTGAAATATATCGAAAAATTGCACAAGTTGCAAAGGATAATATTTCCAGTGTTACCAATAATTGCCCGCATTTTGCAGAAATAATATTCGACATTGAAGCGGCCATTACTGGCTCCAAAAAAACGTCATAAAAAGCGCATTTCTAGGCGTGCCAACTGGGCCATTCATTGAGTTGTAGTTTTTTATAGCAGGGAACAGATCTCTCTCATCTCTTATCTCTCATCTCTTATCTCTTATCTCTTATCTCTTATCTCTTATCT
>SLIM01000049.1 GCA_007135625.1 Gammaproteobacteria bacterium | reverse complement strand
CACCAACCGCGTGGCGGTGTGGGTTGGGAGGTTCTAGGTTCGAGGTTCTAGGTTCGAGGTTCTAGGTTCTAGGCTCTAGGTTCGAGGTTCTAGGTTCTAGGTTCGAGGCTTGATGCTGGTCGCAGAAAGTAGAAAAAGGACAGCGTGCAGAGCGCAGAGAACAGAGAACAGAGAGCAGAGCGTAGAGAACAGAGAGCAGAGCGCAGAAAATAGAGAACAGAAGAGGAAGGAGAGATCGAAAACGCAGCGATGGTGCCGAGTACCCAGTGACCCGCTGTACGCTTCTCACCTTGCTTACCCATAGCTGATCACTACCATGAGAGTTGGACAAAAAAGTGCAAAGTCAAAACCGGCAGGTTATTCAATATAAGACTGGAGTTTTCATGCTCCTCGGCGCCCTGCTGTTCTGCGGACCTGCGGTGGTAGCGACTGCCGAGGCGCAGGCAGGGGAGTATGAGATTAAGGCGGCGATGATCTATCGCCTGCTGAAGTTTGTCTATTGGCCGGATGAAACGGTAGCGGCTCCACCGAGGCGGTCACTACGGCTCTGTATCCTGGGCCAAGACCCCTTTGGTGATGCCATGGATCGGGTCGAGGGGCGCGAGGTGCGCCGCATGTCGGTTAAGGTCGAGCGCTATGACCATGGTGAGCTGGTCAGTGACGACTGCCAAGTGCTCTATATCAGTCACTCCCTGGATGAGAACCTGGGCGAGGTGTTGGCATCGTTTCGCGAACAACCCATCCTCACCGTAGGAGATAGCAGCCGCTTTGCCCGTCGTGGCGGGATCGTTGAGTTGACCACCATTGAGCGTCGCATTGGTTTTACCATCAACCAAGCAGCAGCCGTGGAGCGGGGATTGCAAATTGCCGCCCCGCTACTCTCTCTCGCCATCATCGTACAATAGGGAAACTTACCATGATGAAGCGCTTTTACAACCTCACCCTAGCGCAAAAAATCCGCAACGCGATTATTGCTGCCAGCGCCGCCGCCCTGCTAGTTGCCTCGTTGGCCTACATGACCATGGAGTGGCTCTCCTACCGCAATACCCTGGTTGGGCATCTCTCGGTACTGGCCAGCTTCGTTGCCACCAACTCCACCGCCGCCCTCTCCTTTGATGACCGCAACAACGCCACCGAGCTACTGCGCGGGCTGCACGCCAAACAGGACATCCTGGAAGGAGTGCTGTTTACTGCCGAGTGGCAACCTTTCGCCCGCTATATGCGTGGTGATGGTCAAGGGATTACGCAACCACCCGACTGGGTGAAGGGGGTCGAGCAGGGGGAGCTGCACCGGTTAACGGCATCCGAGATCAGTCTAATCGCCCCGGTCATTCTCGATGAGAAGGTGATCGGCTACCTCTACCTGCGCTCGACCATGGCCCCGGTCTATCGCCGACTCTTTTCCTACCTGCAACTGGTGATTTTGCTCTTTGGGATCATCATGGTCGGGGTCTATTTTTATTCACAGGCGATGCAGCGGCGCATCGCCGCACCGATGGAGCAGCTTAAAGAGGGAATCAGCCAGGTCTCCGAAGAGCGTGACTACACGCTGCGCCTCTCCTCTGGCTCGGATGATGAAATCGGTCGCATTATTAACGGGTTCAACAGTATGCTGGAGCAGATTCAGCAGCGCGACGAGCAGCTCGATCGCAGCCGCCAGGAGCTGCAACAGCAGGTTGAAGAGCAGACCAAAGACCTCACCCAGATGATGCTGGAGGCGGTGCGCAGCAAAGAGGAAGCGGAGGCTGCCAATCGCGCCAAAAGTGAGTTTCTGGCCACCATGAGCCACGAGATTCGCACCCCGATGAACGGTGTCCTGGGAATGGCCGAGCTGCTGATGACCACCCCACTAGAGCGCCAGCAGCGCAAATTTGCCAGCAATATTTTGCACTCCGGTCGGGTACTGCTGGAGATTATTAACAACATCCTCGACTTCTCCAAACTCGCCGCCGATAAGCTGGTTCTCGATGAAAGTGATTTTCAGCTTGGCGAACTGATTGAGGAGGTGGTCGAAATGCTCGCCGAACCGGCCCACAGCAAAGGACTCACCCTGCTCGCCATCATCCCCCCGGAACACACTTTCGACCTCAACGGCGATCCGGGCCGCCTGCGCCAAGTGCTGATCAACCTAGTCGGAAATGCCGTTAAATTTACCCTAAAAGGGGAGGTTTCGGTCACCCTATACCCTCCCATCTCCGAAGGCAACAAGCTCCGCCTCACCCTCGAAATCTGTGATACCGGCATCGGCATTCCTAGCGATGCCCTCGAACGGATCTTCGACCCCTTCACCCAGGCCGACGGTTCGATGGCCCGCAAGCATGGTGGCACCGGGCTAGGCCTTAGCATCACCCGGCAGTTGATCGAACTGATGGGAGGAGAGATTCAGGTGAGCAGCAGCCCGGGGGTTGGCACCACCTTCACCATCCGCCTACTGCTGCCAACGGCACATTTTAACCGCAGCATCCCACCCACCGCCTGGCCGGAGCTGCGTGGGCGGCGGGTACTGGTGGTGGATGACCAGAACACCGGACGCGAACTGTTGCAACGTTACCTCACCGCTTGGGGGATGACGGCCGTTAGTGTGGAGAGTGGCCATCAGGCTCTTAGCGCAATTCAGGAGGCGGCCCGCGCTGGATACCCATTTGAACTGGCAGTCATTGACCACGAAATGCCCGATATGGATGGGTTGCAACTGGCCACCCGGCTCCGCAGCGCCTCCACCGTTGATGAGATCCCGGTGGTACTCCTCAGCTCCAGCCCGATGGAGCTGCCCAGCGACACCCCCATTCGCCACCACTTGCAGCGTCCGGTGCGCCAATCGGCTCTCTACGATACCTTGGTGGGAATGGTTAGTAGCGACCCCAAGAGCAGAAGAGGGCGACAGGTGCGGCAGCAAGCGGCAGAGCAGCGCCCCAACTTCCACCCACTCGGATTGACCATGCTGCTTGCCGAAGATAACCCAGTTAACCAAGAAGTCGCACTCACCATGCTGGAGCTGCTCGGCTGCCGGGTGGTGGTCGCCCACGACGGTCGGCAAGCGGTAGAACTCTATCGTCGAGGCGGGATCGATGCCATTCTGATGGATTGCCAGATGCCCGAGATGGACGGCTTCGAGGCGACCCGCCAGATTCGCACGCTGGAGCAGCAGAGCGGCCAGCATCTCCCGATCATCGCCCTCACCGCTAACGCCATGAAGGGCGACCGTGAGGCCTGCCTGCTTGCCGGAATGGATGACTACCTCGCCAAGCCCTTTGATCTCAAGCAACTGCACACTATTCTCAGCAAGATCGCCCCACCGATTCCGGTCTGCAACGGCGAAGTTGTCAGCCAACTCGCCGCGATTAAACGGCCCGAAGAGGAGACCAGTTTATTACAGCGCCTAGTCACCCTGTTTGCTGAGGATGCCCCAAAACTGTTGCAGCAACTGCGCCAAGCGCTGAAGAGCAATGACCTCACCCAAATCGCCGAAGCGGCCCATGCCCTGAAATCGAGTAGCGCGAACCTCGGCTCCCTCCAGTTCAGCGGTTACTGCGCCGAAATCGAACGCAATGCCCGCCAAGGGATCCCGCCATCCAGCGAGACGCAAGTGCTCATCGCCGAACTGGAGCAGCAGCTTCAGGAGCTGCTCGCCGAATTGCGGCGTGGGGGAGGGTGAGGGAGGAGAGGTGCGAGGTGCTGCGTCTGGAGGGGGCCTGGTTCGGCTTTCAGCGCCCCCTCCTCGGTCTACTCCACCTGCGCCTCCCCCTAGGTACCCTCTGGGTACTCGCCTAGCTGGTCGCCGCAATCACCCTCGGCAGCTTGACCCCGGGGCTGGTCGCCGCCCTCGCAACCCTCCTGTTTCCGGCTTGGGGTGTCGCTTTCCTGGCTCGCGACTTTACGTCGCTTTCTCCTCTGGACTCTGCTGCTTGCCCTGTTCGGCTACCTCCTCGCCTGGGGCTTGAGCCTCGCCCTCGACCAGCCCTTTGCACCGGTGCTGGTGCTTTGTAGCTTAGGCAGTACAGTTATTGTGCGGGGGTTGCGGGGTATTGGCGGTCTGCCGTGATCAGCAAACGGCCAGAGGACTAGATAATATTTTTATTTACAATGTTATAGGTGTTGACAAGCATCCTTGGAGCTGGTAGAATCCAGAGGATGTCCTGATCGTTAAAGAAATAATTTTAACGGGTATTTTGGGGTAATTTCGTTTGGTGTAGGACAAAAAATCATCAAACTCTGCACTACGTCAAACCAATCACTGGAGGAGTTATGAAATATTAAGTAATGAATAGATTTCTTTTGTGTATGAATCTGTATTTTTCAGGTTATTTTTCGTAAAGTTGTTTAGGTTTTTAGCATGGAATCACCAAAAAAAAGCCCAGTATTTATTGTTGGTGCTGCGCGGTCTGGCACGACAGTACTAGCTTCTGCACTCAAGAGCATTGGCTACTTAGGAGACGGTGAAGGCCATCTGCTCCAATT
>SLIM01000259.1 GCA_007135625.1 Gammaproteobacteria bacterium | reverse complement strand
CCACTACCAACCAAGTAGGCTTCATCCCAATGGCTAGTCGGAACATCGTAGTCGGTCAGGGAGATGGCGTGAGAGATGGAGGGAACAACGAAGAGGGAGGCGATGGCTATCGCAATTTTTGAACGGAACATGTTCTGTAATCTCCTTAGAGAAAAGGTTATTGACAAGGGATCTAAGTGAATAGATTATACTAAATTGTTGGCTACAAGTCGAAACTATCTTGCGAGATTGAATGGCTTATCAACACACAAACCCCTCTGGAAACGCAAAGCAAGAAAAAAAGATCATCCAAATCAAATAGATTGCTGCAAAACTTCACCTATTATCTGAGCAAAAATTGTTCGTTGCGAAAAAAATACATGTTACAATGATTGGTTTTTTGTCGCATCTTTCGGGCAGATCCTAGCTGGCAGGCGCTTTTAATTACTCGATTTAACAGAGAGTTATTTCGGGCAGGGTGCGGTTATGCCAGGAAGGAGAGCGTGCAGTTAAGGCGTTGGTTTTTTCCTTGGATCAGGATTGTGTGGTTGCCCCAAGAAGGAGAGCGTACCTGAAAGTCCTCCTACTCTGCGGGAAGAAAGGTGAGTGCGACTCCGTTGTTGCAGTAGCGCAGGCCGGTGGGTGCGGGGCCGTCGTCAAAGCGGTGGCCTTGGTGTCCGTGGCATTGTGCGCAGTGGTATTCGGTACGCGGGAGGAGCAGCTTGAGGTCGCTACGGGTGGCGATGGCCCCCTCAATAACATTGAAAAAGCTAGGCCATCCGGTGCCGCTCTCATATTTCATTGCTGCGGTAAAGAGCGGCTGGCCGCAACCGGCACAGGCGTAAATCCCCTCTCGCTTTTCGAGAGTGAGCGGATTGCTTCCGGCATGCTCCGTCCCCTCCTGGCGCAGTACTCGATACTGCTCGGGGGTTAAGCGCTCGCGCCACTCTTGGTCACTTCGTTTATCCCATTCGCTCATCGGCTATTCCTTACGTTCGCACTTAGAACCCAAAACCTAGAACCTAGAACCTAGAACCTAGAACCTAGAACCTAGAACCTAGAACCTAGAACCTAGAACCTAGAAAATCAATCCAACATCTTATTGACTGCCACTTCAAGAGTGTCAAGGTCGGGAATGGTGAGCAGCTCGCCGTTGACCCGAATGACTGCCCGCACTAGGCCATTGGCACTTGCTCCCGCTTCGACCTGATCGATCATGCTGTGGTGAGCACGCAGCAGATGGGGAATATCACTGAGTAGCAATCCAATATAGGGGTGATTCTTATCTCCGCCGAGAGTATTGCAAACTGCGACCATAAGTCTTTTTGCATCCAAACTGAAAGGCTTTCCGAGGAGCCGTTCAAACGAAACCAAGGGAATGATCTGCTGTCGCCACACCTGGGTGCCAAGCAGCCAGCTCTCCCCGGTCTCGGCCAGCTCCTCCGGCTCTTCGTAGGCGACCACTTCGGAGACGGCGGCGTTAGGCAGCAGCAGGGTCATCCCCTGGCAGGGCATGAGGACACTGCGAATAATCGCTTCACTGGGATCAGGAAGAGTCATGCGCCCACCTTCTCACCCAGCAGCTCACTGATTGCGGTGAGCAGTTCGCCCTCTTGGTAAGGCTTTCCGAGATAGCGTTCGACCCCCAGTTCCAGCGCCACGTTGCGGTGCTTTTCGCCGGTGCGTGAGGTGATCATAATCAGTGGAATGTCGCGCCAAACTTCGGAGTGTTTGAGATGGCGTGCCAGTTCGTAGCCGTCCATGCGCGGCATTTCGATATCGAGCAGCATAATGTCGGGGCGAATCTCTTGCAGTTGGGCGATGGCATCGACCCCATCTTTGGCAGTGACCACCTCCATGTTGTGACGATTGAGAAAACGGGTGGTGACCTTTCTAACGGTGATTGAGTCATCTACCACCATCACCAGCGGCTTATCCCGCTCCTTCTTCTTCTCTTCGATCTTTTCGCTCTTCACCACCACGGTCTTAGCGGCATCCATGCGCACCACTGCCGGGGCATCGAGAATCAGCGCCACCTGGCCGTCGGCGAGGATAGTCCCCCCGGAGAGCCAGCGCAGGCCGTTGAGTTGAGGGCCCAGCGGCTTGACCACCACCTCGCGGTTGCCCAGCAGCTCATCCACCTGCAATCCGACCCGGTGCTCACCCGCCTTGACCAGCAACAGAGGGAGCCAGCGCTGCTGCTCGCTCAGTGCCAAGGCGGTAATCCCCAGCAGGGTACCGAGGTAGCGGATCGAGTAGCTGTTACCGGCATACTCAAACCCCTCTTTGCGCCCTTCGTAGCAGTCGATCAGATCCTCGCGCGAGATGCGTACCACGCCCTCCATGCCGCTGTGCGGGACGGCGTAGATATCCTCACCGAGCTTCAGCAGCAGGGAGTCGGTGACCGCTAGGGTGAGTGGTAGACTGAGGA
Organism: Gammaproteobacteria bacterium; assembly: GCA_007135625.1. Taxonomy (GTDB): domain Bacteria; phylum Pseudomonadota; class Gammaproteobacteria; order Chromatiales; family Chromatiaceae; genus SLIM01. Next base: position 2,108 of record SLIM01000259.1, on the reverse strand, counting down.
TAAACTTGGCTCCTTTGCCCCATTCCGACTGAATCCGCAGGGAGCCGCCCATCTGCTTGATTTCGTTGACCACTACATCCATGCCGACCCCGCGTCCGGCGACCTGACTGATCTCGCCGGCGGTGGAGAAGCCGTGCTCGAGGATAAACTGCATCAGATCTTCGTCGGCGACCTCCGCCCCCTCGGCCAGCAACCCTTGCTTAATCGCTTTGGCACGAATCTTCTCTAGGTTTAGACCGGCACCGTCGTCGCCAATTTCGATCAATACATCGTTCCCCTCACGTGCCAGCACGAAGGTGATGGTGCCGACCTCCGCCTTGCCAGCGCGTAGCCGGTCGGCGGGGGATTCGACTCCGTGGGAGACCGAGTTGCGCAGTAGGTGCTCAATCGGGCCGATGACCCGCTCCAGGATGTTGCGGTCAATTTCGGCATTTCCCCCTTGCACCACCAGCTCGGCCTTTTTGCGTAGCGAGGAGCAGGTCTGGCGGATTAAGCGCCGCATTCGGGGGATGGTCTGCGAGAAGGGGACCATGCGGGTGCGCATCAGCCCATCTTGCAGATCGACCGAGACCCGCGACTGTTGCAGCAGCAGGGTGTCGGTGTCGCGTTGCAGGCCGGCCAGTGAGTCGTTGATATTAATCAGGTCGCTAACGGTCTCGACGAGCGCCCGTGAGAGCTGTTGCAGTTGTGAGAATTGGTCCATCTCTAACGGATCAAACCCCTTCTTTCCGCTCGCTTTACCGCTCTCTTCGATCTCTTTCTCGTAGCGCGATAGAATCTGCGCCTCGGTCTCGATCTCTAGTGAGCGCAACTGGTTGCGCAGCCGTCCGACAGTCTGCCCCATTTCCGAAAGGTTAAAACCCAGGGTGCTATTCTGCTCCTCCAGGCGGGCGCGGTAGATGCTGATCTCCCCGCCGAAGTTGACCAGTCGGTCGAGCAGTTCGGGGCGTACCCGTACCTGTTCCCGTCCTCCGCTCTTGTGTCCGGGGGGGGCGGTGTCAGCGCCTCCGCCTGCCGCCGGGGATTGGGGGGGCGGAGGGGTTGCGCTGGCCTGCGGTGCCGCTTTCCGGTCGGTTGCTGCTGCCGCCTCATTGCCAAGGGCGAAGGGTCGCCCATCTTTGGCCGCCTCAACGACCTGAATCAGGGCGTTGGCGGTCGCTACTACCCCGCTATCCCGCACCGCTGCAATCTGCTCTACCAGTCGATCTGCCACCATCTGCGAGAGCGTAAAGAGGGTGGGACTCATCGCCACCTCCTCTTGTTTAATCGCCACCAGCAGCGACTCGAAGACATGGCTGAGATCGCCCACCGGGGTTACCCCGGCGAGGCGAGAGCTTCCTTTCAGGGTGTGTAAAATACGCTGCAACTCTGCTACTTGGCCAAGGTTATTGCTGTCCTTGCCCCATTCGTGGATTGCTTGATCCAGTGCTTCCAGCAGGTCAGAGGCCTCTTCCAGAAAGATCTCGGCCAGCTCGGGGTCGGCCTCTAGCTCTACCTGGTTCTCCGCCACCTGGTCGTCGGGGCGCACTAGCGGCGTGGCGTCGGAGGGTGCGGCCACCGCTGCCGCTGCCGGCTCTTTGGTGAGTACGGCGCCATCCCCTAAGAGTGCTACAGCAATCTGCTGCTGCGATAGCGCACCACTCTGCAACCGCTCCAGTACCGATACCATTTGGGTTGCGAGCGGAACCCGGCGGCTGTCGCGGACTTCTTCGACTTGCTTGACCAGGGTATCGTTCACTTGCTGACAGAACTCCTGGATCTCGCGTCGCTGCTCAACCTGGCCCTGACGAATCGCAACCAGCAGCGACTCAAAGGCGTGGCTGAGGTCACCAATTGGGGTGATGCCGGCCAGTCGTGAGCTGCCCTTGAGGGTATGCAGTACCCGTTGCAGTTCGGCCATCGGTTCTGGGTCTGCGGGCTGTGCGATCCAGTGAACCAGGGTGTTGTCGAGGCTCTCCAGCAGCTCCTCGGCCTCTTCGATAAAGACCTCAATCAGCTCTTCATCGGCCACCACCGGTAGCGAACGTTCAGCGGGCCGGGCAGCGACCGCAACCGGTGCGACGGTGGGGGCGGTGGCTGCGGTGGGGGGGGCGGCGATGGGGGCGGTG
>SLIM01000140.1 GCA_007135625.1 Gammaproteobacteria bacterium | reverse complement strand
TACCATAAAAGGTAATCATTTACTGGGTCAGTAAGAGATTACCATAAAAGGTAATCATTTGCTGGGTCAGTAAGAGTCGTTACTCCCTTTTTCTTTACTATTATACTAACAACAAAATTCTCCCCCCCAAAAACCTCATCCAACAAACACCGCACCAAATGCACATTCTCATCTCCAATCTGCACAAAAACGCTGCCCGATTCGGTGAGCAGGTCGCGGGCAACGGTCAGGCGGTCGCGCAAATAAGAAAGATAGGAGTGAATCCCCAGCTCCCAGGTATCCCGAAACGCCTTGATCTGCTCCGGCTGGCGGGTGCAATCTTCCGCTTTTCCGTCCTTTACGTCGCGCTTGCGGGTGGAGACCTGCCAGTTCGAGCCAAACTTAATGCCATAGGGGGGGTCGATATAGATCATCTGCACCTTGCCCTTTAGGCCCTCCTTCTCCGCCAGACTGCTCATTACTTGCAGGCTGTCGCCCAAAATCATGCGGTTCGACCAGTGGTGATCGTGCTGATAAAACTCAATCATCTGCTCAAAGCTGATGCCGTTAAAGTCGGCGAAGAGGTCAGCGGTTCCCGGTGCTTGCTTTTCGGTCTGGGCGCGAATATCTTCGACAATCGCTTGCGGGTGGATCTTCTCCTGAATGTAGATCGGCGGTGCGATCACTTCCAGGTCGGCGCTATCTTGCTCCTCCTTGCCGCGCCAAACAAGCTGCGGGTCGAGGTCGGGATTGCGCGGATAGCGCACGGTGACGGGGCGGTGTTCGTCATCGACTACAAAATCCCGCAGCTCTGTCGTGGGGATGTTTTTGCGGGTGTCGGCGGGGTGCTTTACCGATTCGATGGGGGTTTTTGGCGGGGTGGTTTTTTTACGGGGGGGCATGGTTTTTTTCCTGGGTTAAGGTTTAAGGGTTAAGGGTTAAGGTTTAAGGGTTAAGGGTTAAGGGTTAAGGTTTGGTTTTTTGGGGTTTGTAGGCTCGCCCTAACCTGCCTCTTACCTCCCCTCTTCTTTGGTTGTTAGCCATGCTGCTAGCTCCGTTGCTAGTTTGTCGCGCTCTCGCAATTCCAGAAATGCCCAGTGTCCGAACCTTCCGTCGTTGTTAATGGCGGTGATCCACAACTGTTCTGCCTGGGCGGTTTTGGCATCTTTTGCGGTGTGTTGGTCGCCGGAAACCTCGATGATCAGGTGCAGTGGGAGGCCGTGCTGCTCTACCCGGACGATGAAGTCGGGTAGGTAGCGGTGTTCGCGGCCTTCGTGGATATAGGGGATGAAAAATCCTAAACTTTGGTGATTTTTGACATAAGCCTGTACTTGCGGGAGGTGTTCTAGTGCGGTGAGCATTGCCTTTTCCCATGCGCTGTCTAATACTACATGCGATAGGTGACTTTTGGCGTTGGTGGTGTGGGTCGGTTTGCTGGTCTCGAAGCGTAACCCGTCGGTGGTGAGGGTTGGACGGTGGGGGTCGAGTAGGGGTTTGAGGAGCGCTTCGCCCTCTTCGGCTGCGCCGGCACCGGCTACGATGGCTTGGTAGATTCGCTCGGCGGCGTCGTAGGCCAGTTCGGTGAGCAGTAACATTTGCGGGAAGGTGTAGTCGCTCTCTTCGACGTAGCCGCCGTGTAGCCACTGTTTGGTGGTGCGGAGGATCTGCGGGAATAGCCAGGCTTTGACCGGGTTCTGAATTCTGCCGCCAATGGCGTGGACGCAGTCGCCAATGGCATCGGCGTTTTCGTCAAGGGTGCCGTTGTTGCCGTTAATGGTGTGGGCGCTGTCGTCAAGGGTGCCGTTGCTGCCGTTAATGGTGTGGGCGCTGTCGTCAAGGGTGCCGTTGTTGCCGTTAATGGTGTGGGCGTTTTCGTCAAGGGTGCGGTCGCTGTCGTGGCGGAAATATTTTTCTAATACCACTTTTGCCAATAAAAACGCGACTTCATTCATGCGGCGCTGTTTGAGGTCGTCTAGGGTATGTACTACGCTTGCGCCAATAATTGGCGCATTTTCGGTAAAAGTCGGGACTTGGCGGGTGGTTAGGCGCAAGCTGCTGCGTTCGCTGAAGTGCGGTGCGGGGAGGGTTTCGGCGGGCCAGCGGTGGCTGTAGCCGATGACGTTGGGAAAGAGAAAGCGGGCGGCTTCGCGCTCTTCTACGCTGTACACTTGGGTGATCGGCTTGGGCGGTTTGCTGGTGGGGCTGCTGCCGGTGCTGGGGATGAATTCAAACGGTACGCCGTACACTTCGGCGTACTCCACTGGGAAAGCGTCAAATTCGATGCGTTCGCCGTTTAGCATCACCGACTGTTTTTCTATTTCGTAACTCATGCGGCGCAGGCCTCGCCCGACCACCTGTTCGCACAGGAGTTGGGTGCCGAACGCCCGTACTCCGAGAATGTGGGTCACGCTGTTTGCATCCCACCCTTCGGTGAGCATCGAGACCGAAACTACGCATTTGACCTGTTCGCCTAACTTTCCTTTTTTGCCTACGGTGTTCATGACTTCGCGCAAGAGTTCGGTCGGGGTCAGTTCGTCGGCGTTGCGGCCGGGGAAGCGTTCGCGAAGCTCGGCTTTAAACTCGTCAATTTCGTGGGCGGCGGCGGTGAGAAACTCGCTGCTTAGGCTTTCGCCCGATTCGAGCTGCTGGCTGTCTACTAAGATGGTGTTGGGGCGGTGTGTCCATTGGCCGTTGGCTACGTTGTCGAAGATCGGCAACTGGCCGGAGACTACGATGCGCTGGTTGTCGTCAAGCGGTTTTTCCCAACCGGCGATCCAGTCAAACACTAGCTTGGAGACGTTGGTGTTGCTGCATACGACGATAAAGACCGGGGGCAGGCTGGCGTACCCTGCGGTGAGTTGTGCTTGCCACTGGCTGTAGGCGTTTTCGTAATGGCCGTACAGGGTGCGCAGGGCGCTCTCCAGCTCTTTGGGCAGTTGCGGTTCGCCGCTTTCGTTCTGCTTGGTGCGGCGGCCTTTGGGGAGCTGTTTGCTAATCAATGGCCAGAGGTTGCGGTAGACTGGCCTTTCGCCGTTTGCGGTGTTGTCGGCTACGGGTACACGCGGGACTTTAATAATGCCGCTTTCGATGGCATCAATCATGGCAAAGTCGGAGGTTACCCACGGAAATAGCGAGCCTTCGCCCCACCCGGAACCGGCGAGAAAAAATGGGGTGGCGGAGAGGTCGTAAACGGTTTTTATGCCAATTTTTTCGGCGATTGCTTCGAGTCCGTTGATCCATACTCGCGCTTCGCGGGCGTTCTTTTCGGCCTCTTTTTTGTCGTCGCCGCGTAGCTTCTCTTCGGCCTCGGGCAGTGGTTTGAGGTGGTAGCAGTGGTGCGCTTCGTCGTTAAGTACCAGGATTTCGCGTTTGCTGCCCAGTGCTTTGCAGACTCGGTTGACCATTTGGCCGGGGGTCTCTATAAATGGGGAGGGTTGGCCGTTGGGGGTGAGGAGTTTTTTGGTGAGGGATGCGGCGTCGCCTCGATCGCGTAAGATAAAGGCGTGGTAGTTGGTGAGTTCGATCTTGGCCTGCCCGAGTTGTTCCAGGAGGGCGGGCGGTACGATGTCCATCTGTTTGTAGTAATTTTCCGGGTCGTTGGGGAGCAGTACGCGCAGGCGGTCTTTGATGGTGATGCCGGGGGTGATGATCAGGAAGGCATCGGTGAAGCGTTTGTCTTTGCTGTTGGCGATTTTGTTGAGGGTGTGCCAGGCGATGAGCATTGCCATGACTACGGTTTTGCCGCTGCCGGTTGCCATTTTGGCGGCGCGGCGTTTGATCTGTGGGCGCTTTTCCGGGGTTGCTTCGCGGTTGGCGTTTTCCAGTTGTGCTAAGAGGTGTGTGCCGATGTTGGCATCGTATTTTGGCGCAATTTCGGTGAGGTAGATCCAGCTCTCTAGCGCTTCGATTTGGCAGAAGAAGAGGCGGCGGTGGCGGCTGGGGTTGCGCCAGTATTCGAGGAGGCGGCGGGTGGTGTTGGTGGTGTAGCGGTATCCGTCTGTGCGCCAGAGGTTGACGCGGGCGCGGATTTCATTAATCAGTTTGTTGGGGTAGTATTCGTTTTCGGTCGCCAGTCCTAGGCCGGGCTGTCCGGTTTTGCTTTTGGGTTTGGGGATGGGGACGAAGTAGACGCTCTCCCGCCGTCCGGGCAGGAGGGTGTTGCTAATTCCGTCGTCGGTAAACTGGAAGTGCCGTTTGGGTTCTTCAAACGGGGAGTTGATTACCGGGTTTTCGATGGTGTCGGCCATGCGGTTCCTCTCTGTTCACGCATCAAATCCCCTAAAAATCTTCTTTCCGTTTTGGCGGGGTGAAGAGGTGCAGGGTGGAAATTCAATCGCTTTGGTAAAGTATAGCTTCGTCGCGTGTTGCTGTCAATTTGCTTTGGTTGGTTGGTTTGGTTTGTGCTTTGGTTGCTTTGCATGCTTTCGGTGTTGGTGTTGGTGGCGAGCGGCTGGGGCCTTGGCCTTGGCTCCAGGGGGCTGGTCTTGGTGGCGAGGCGGAAAAATCAAAAAGCAGAGTCACTGTCCGCCTCGCACCAACCGGACGGCATTGCTGTTGTTCCGGTAGTTGAAGTAGTCGTACCCATTGTAGAAAT
>SLIM01000230.1 GCA_007135625.1 Gammaproteobacteria bacterium | reverse complement strand
TCCGTCAACGACTAGCAGCCATGTCGGAACAAGATTGGAACTCAGCAGTGGGAGCATCTGGTGGCATCTATCGAAGAGTTTGGCAAATTATGGAAGGCAAAGAGGGGTAAAGAGAAGCACAGGAACCGAGACCTACCATGGGCAAGATGACTCCGACAATTGACAAGCAGTTTCCCCAAGGGGCCGAATGGGTCCGCGTGGATTTCCACCTGCATACCAAAGCAGACAAGGAGTTCAAATACAGCGGAGACGAAGACTCTTACAACAGCGCTTACGTCGATGCGCTGGAGAAAGCAGGTATCCGCTTGGGTGTTATTACCAACCACAACAAGTTTGATTTCGAAGAGTTCAAATCCCTTCGCGCCACCGCACGAAAGAAGAAGATCGGCCTCCTGCCCGGCGTGGAGCTTTCCGTCAACGACGGGGCGAACGGGATTCACCTGCTCATAGTGTTTTCCGATGCCTGGCTGGAAAACGGACAGAACCACATCAATCCGTTTCTCACGATTGCCTTTGAAGGCAAGACTCCCGCCCAATACGAGCAGGAGAACGGACGCTCCTCCTTGAGTCTTCTCGACACGATCAAGAAGCTCGAAGGCTACCACAAAGACTTTTTCCTCGTGTTTGCCCATGTGGAGCAATCCAGTGGGCTGTGGGTCGAACTCGACGGCGGTCGCCTTTCTGAATTAGGGGAAAACGAATTTTTTCGCCAACGGACGCTCGGCTTTCAGAAGGTCCGCACCCACGACGGAGCAGGAAAAGGAAAGCCGTGCCGCACGCTGGTGCAGCAGTGGCTGAAAAGCGGGTATCCCGCCGAGGTTGAGGGCAGCGATCCGAAGGCCATTGACGAGATCGGCAGGGGCAAGCCAAGCTATCTTAAGCTGGGAGAGCTATCGTTCGAGGCGGTAAAGTTTGCGCTGTTTGACCATAACTATCGGGTTCGCCCAGAATTGCCCGCACCTCGCCAGGCGGCGCTTTTGCGTCAAGTGAGATTCGATGGCGGTGCCTTGGATGGGCTTTCCGTACCCTTCTCTCCATCGCTGAACTGCCTAATCGGCCCAAGAGGGAGCGGCAAGTCGGCGGTGATCGAGTGCCTGCGCCATGCTTTGGACTTCCGCGAGGAATCTGACCAGCGCTACAAGTCTGGCCTCGTCGAGCGCATGCTGTCTCCGGCGGGTAAGGTCGTGGTCGAGGCGGTGGATGAATTTGGTCGTGAAGTAAGAATCGAACGCGAACGCACCGGCCAGCCTGCGGTGTATCTTGATGGGGTCTATCGTGACATCTCTCCCGGCTCGATCCTCAAAGACATTCTTTATTTCGGGCAGAAGGATCTTTCAACCCGTTCGGAGTCTTTCGATGAGAGCTTTCTCGACAAGCTGCTGGCGGATCGGCTTGATCCGCGACCGCAGGAGGAGGCGGCGCTCATTGAAGGCGTGCGACAGGCAGCACGCCAATTGAAGGAGACGCTGGATGCGACGGAGAAAATTGCCGCGCTCCAGAAGGAGAAGAACGAACTGGAGGCGCAGCTTCAGGTTTTTACCGACAAGGGCGTGGACAAGAAACTTGCCGATATGACGCTGTTTGATGGCGACCGGCTCTCGATCATATCTTGGCAACAGGCATTGAAAGAGCTTGGAGTCAGTCTTAAGGAGGCCGCCGACTGGGACGATGCGGATGCAACCTTCCCTGTGCTGAAGTCGAAGCGCAGCGAACCCATTGTTACTGATCTTGCAGCCGCGAAGACGAAATCCGATGCGGCAAAAGTGGGCGTGCAAGCTGCGCTCACTGCTTTGCGGGAGGCTTTCGCATCCGTAGGTGAGACTCTTCAGAAACTGTCTCCGGTGCAGGAAGAGATGCAGCAGGAAGTCGCCCAGCTTCAAAAGACGCTCAATGAACCACAGCTCGACCTGGATATGTTCCGCAAGAAGAAAGCCCGCCTGGATCAGTTGGTCAAGCTGCTGGCGGCGGGTGCCCAACGTGCCAAAACTGAGCAAGTGGCGCGTGATCTGCTGGGGGCGGCGGCCTGCAAACTGCATGATTTTTGGCGGGAAAGGTTCAGCGAACGCGAAGCCGAAGTGCGCAACCTCCAAGCAGAGCTTCCACCGGAGATTCGGCTTCAGACGGCCTTCAAAGGTAAGTGGAGTGCTTTCGGTGAGTTCCTGCGCTCCAAGTTTCGGGGCAGCGGCTTGCAGGCAGTATCTTACGACACGATGGAAAAAACATTTGTCGATGGGCGGGAGCTGTATCAAAGTCGTGCTGACCTAGAAAATCAGTTGAGCGAGAACGCTGCGGTGAAGGTTCGATCAGTGCTGCTAGAGCATTTGGCGGATTTCTTGAGCTTTCGGGTTCCAGATGAAACGGTTATTCTGTTCCAGCAGAACTCGAAAGAAACACACAAACCGCTCGCAGATTATTCACTCGGGCAGCGAGCTACCGTGATCCTGCATATTCTGATGCACTTGCAACGGCATCCGGTGATTCTCATCGACCAACCGGAAGATGATCTGGACAACGAGACGCTCTACAGCCACTTCATCAAGCAGTTGGTGGATCGGAAGGATTTGACGCAATTTGTATTTGCTACTCACAACCCTAATATCCCTGTTCTGGGAGATGCAGAACAAGCCGTCGTCTGCCGCAAGGAAGGGGAAACGTTTTCCTTCGACCATGGCAGCATTGACGCCAAAGACATTCAACAACGCATTGTCACCGTGATGGAAGGCGGTGAGGATGCATTCCGGCGCAGAAAGGAAATATATCAATTATGGACGAGTTCGAACTGAGAAACCAAATACTCCTGGGCGAAGATAGCACGCGCCAATTCAAGCGCGAGCCTTCGGCAGATGCGAAGATGGCGGGCGAGATTGTCGCCTTCGCGAATAGCGGTGGAGGCCGTATTTTCGTTGGCGTGGAGAAGGATGGCTCCATCTCCGGACTCACTGGCGAAGAGGCGGAGAGGGTCGGCGAGGAGATGGCAAAAGTTGCTTGGGACAGTGTTCGCCCGCCTTTCTCCATTCTTTCGGAGTCGATTGCCACAAGCGACGGTATTGTCGTCGTCATCAAAATTGCGGATGGAGCATCCAAACCCTACTGCGACAACAAGGGCGTGTATTGGGTGAAGAATGGGCCGGATAAACGCCGCGTGCAGAGTCCCGAAGAGTTGGCGCGGCTTTTTCAATCGGGTGAAAAGCTTTATGCAGAGAGCCAGGTGGTGGCAGCCTCGACACTGGAGGACTTCGACCACGAGCGTTTCGAGCGTTTCTACGAGGTGAAATACGCTGAACCTACGCCCAGTCGAACTGAGGAGGGGGAAGCCTACCAAAGAGCGCTGGAGAATCTGGAGCTGGTGGATTCCGGTCGCGTGACTGTGGTCGGATTGTTGCTTTTTGGCAAACGACTGCCGGTTCTTTTGCCGGAAATGAAGGTCGATGCGGTATGGTTCAAAGGCACGGAACGCGCCTCGACCGAGTGGCACGATCAACGGACGATCACCGGCTCCTTGGCCGAGCAGTTCGACGAAGGACTCGGTTTCTTCAAGCGTTGGAATTCGCGAATTCAAGGAGAGGGGTCGTTCAACCAGACTGGACGATCTCAAATTTCGGAAACCGTTTTTGAGGAGCTGCTGGTTAATGCGTTGATTCACCGCGACTACTTTATCAAGGATTCCATCAAGCTGTTTATTTTCGATGATCGCATTGAGATTCGCAGTCCGGGCAAATTGCCGAACAGCCTGACGGTCGCTCAAATCCGCCGGGGTGTGCGGCGCAGCCGCAATGTTTTGTTGGCATCCTTCGCACCCGATCTTCTGAACTTTCGCGGCATCGGCAGCGGCATCGTCCGCGCTCTCAAAATCTGGCCTTCGATTTCCTGGATCAACGACACGGAAAGCGAAGAGGTAGTGGTAACTATTTGGCTGACCCAGGCTGCTTCAACAACGGCACAAACGCCATGAACGACACCAACCAAAAACAACCAAGCCAAACCCACTGGGCCATCGCCGACCCACTTCGTTGGGCGATGAATGCGGTGTATCACCGCTATGAAATCCGCGAGCCGATTGAGGTGCGCATCACCCCGCAAGAGCTGCTGGTGCTGAGTTTTCCCGGCCCGGATCGTTCCATTCGCATGGAAGATCTGCAATCAGGCCGCGCTGTTAGCCGCCGCTACCGCAACCGCCGTATCGGCGAGTTTCTGAAAGAACTGGACCTCACCGAAGGCCGTTCCACCGGCATTCCCAAGGTGTTGCGCGTGATGCAAGCCAATGGTTCACCCGAACCGCGTTTTGAAAGTGACGACGAGCGCAGTTCGTTTTTGATCCGCTTGCCGGTGCATGAGGGGTTTGCCGGGGAGGTAACCCCCGAAGTCACCCCCGAAGTGGGAAAGCCGCTTGAGGTGCTCCAGGGCGAAATGGGGCGCACAGAGCTGATGGAAGCCCTGGGTTTGAAGGACGAAAAACATTTCCGGGAACACTATCAGAAAACTGCTATTGGCCAAGGGTTGATCGAAATGACCATCCCGGATAAACCTCGCAGCCGCCTTCAGAAATACCGACTGACAAGTAAGGGTAAGGGTTGGCTGAAAGGGA